>CAMWXM010000015.1 GCA_947178195.1 uncultured Ruminococcus sp. | reverse complement strand
ATCTCTGTCTGAGCCTTCGCAGGAATTATTGTTACATTCGATGCTGTGGGCATTTTCATTCTTCCTTTCCGTTATATTTTTAATATGTACTCCGTTGATAAATTCAATTTCAATAGTACAAAAATGACTTATCCAAATCTTGCTTACGCAGGATTTAAATAAGCCAATATCTAAGCTATTTAATTGTTCTTTACCTTCAAGAAGATTCCATAACTGCGCAGTTTTCTGCGAATAGTCATCATAGCTGCAGCAACCATATTTCATTTCAGCAAGCTTGAAAATTTCAGCCTTTATTCTGTCAAAATCTACTTGTGCAGAATCAGTCATTTGATTTATTTCATTCTGCTTGCGAATCACATCTGCGGTAGGAGAATACACGCTTATCTCGCCACTTGATTCTATCAAATTCGGATTCGCAATGACTGTATTCAGAACGGTCAGAACAGCTCCGATTATCATTTGATCCGTAAGCTGATACTCAAATCTGAAACAGTCAGGATTTCTGCAATCCCACTTTGTACTACGGCTATTACCACCGATTCGGGATAACCTGTGATCGCATTCGGAACAGTATGTACGGCTTCTGATCTCCTGCAGTTCATCTGATATAGAGCAGATAGAAGTTGCTTTTGACACCCTTTTTTCATTTGCTTGATTGAAGAACTTTTCGCTGATTATCTGAGGGTATTTGTCATTGCCAAGATACTTTTCATTCTCAATTATCCTCTTTACCATATTTTTATTCCAATGCTCTGACTCCTCGCTGTACCTGATCCTCTCAGATTCCATAAGCTTTGCGATTTGCAGTAAGCTGTTGCCGTTCAGATACTCTTCAAAGATACTGATAACAGCTTTGTACTCTTTAAAATCAACCGTGATCTCGCCGTTTCGCATACAATATCCAAACGGTATAACTCTGTTTTTTGCCATAAATTTCACCCCTTTCAACTGACAAGGATACCACATTTTTCTGAGAAAATCCAGTACAAAAGCCAACAAAAATATGCTCCGAAATTTTATTATTCCAGAGCATATATATCATATGTTTTCCTTAAACTTCAAGTTTCCAATCATGTGGAATTCCAATTCATTATGATTAATCACAATAATTTTCTCAATCAAAAATTCAAATGCAGATTCATCAAATTCATTTATTGAATCATCTTGTTTTTTAAAATAATCTATCAGCATATCTATCTGATCAAGAGTCTCATCTTCATCGTCAAGATGCGTGATTTTCTTCAACTCTAACTGTAATTTATCGACTTTTGCATTAATCTCTGCGGTCTGCTCAATATACTTTGCATTGTCAAGAAATCCCTTAGTTTTCAATCTTGCAAGCACATGAGTCTGCTCCTTAAGCTTGGCAATCTCCTTATGAATTTCCATCACGTTGGAATTGCCGTTGAATCGCCGTAATTTCAAGTCCTGCAAGGCAATTTGCAGAGGTACAAGAACCTGTTTATAATTGTAAAACAATTTATTATAAAGCGTTATAAATGCGCCATGAATTTTATTTTCAAGAATCCTGCTGTTTTCACATTGATCAGATTTTTTATCGTGTGTACGACAAGTCCAATAAAATTTTTCTCCGCATTTTTTGAACTTATATGTTGCTCCGCATTTTGCACAGATAATTTTTCCCGACATCAGATGTCCATCGTTTGAATACGGTTTATGACGTTCTTTCAGAAGCCTCTGAACCGTTTCAAAAACTCTTTTTTCAACTATTTGAGGATTTGTATCCGTCACATAATATTTTGGCTTTTCACCGTAGTTACGCCGTTTCAGATGAGGTAGGACTTCCGTTACACAATTTTTTTGAAACACCGCATCGCCTATATACCGTTCATTTGTTAAAATATATTTCACTATATCAGCTGTCCATTTCTTCTGCTTTTGGCTGCTCGGAATATTACTTTCATTCAAAATATCGGCTATTTTCTGCAAGCCACAGCCACTGATATACCAGTTAAAAATCTGATTAACTATCTGTGCCTGAGCATTATTTATCACCAAATCTCCGTCTATGATATCGAATCCAAAGGGAGGACGGGCAATTTTATATGTCCCGTTTTGCATTCTTTTCTGAACGCTCCATCGCATATTCTGCGAAATTGAAGTCGATTCCTCCTGCGCCAGACCTCCCATGATAGTTATCATCATTTCATCTGGCATATTAGCTGTATCAATGTTTTCCTTTTCAAAAAATACCGTAATTCCAAGGGATTTCAACTCACGGATATTTTTAAGGCAATCTCTTGTATTTCGAGCAAATCGGCTTATTGACTTTGTGTATATCCTGTCGATCTTACCCTTTCGGCAGTCGCTCATCATACGTTGAAAATCTTCTCTCTTATCCTCGCAAGTTCCCGTCACGCCCTCGTCTGCGTAAACATTTATAAGGGTTTCGGTTTTGCTGTCAGCAAGAAAATTTTCATAATATTTAAGTTGTACCATGAAGGAATTAAGCTGATCTTCGCTGTCGGAACTTACTCTACAGTACGCTGCACAGCGAATCATTTTAATTTTTTCATCTGTTATTGTTGGCTGTATCACTGTTACTGTCGGCATTTCAATCACCTCCGCTTCACCAACAAGGATACCATATTTCCTGTCAGAATGGTATCATCAAACCTGACAAAATTAATCCTTAAAATCTGTTCTATTTATACATTTATCTGCTTGTCCCGCCACCACGCAAAGACACATTGCAAGCATTCCTAATGTACCCCTATTACCAACCCAATAAAAAATCCAAACACGTTAATTCCTCCATTATGCTGTGTCCTTTGAGGACGGAAATTTCTTATAAATATCTTCTGTATTTATACTGTTAAAATTCTGTTTTTCGCTTTCTTCAAGAATATTGCTGATTTTATCCGCAAATATTCTTGCCATAAAATCAATGTATTCAGCCTGTCCGAACTTAGTCATTAATCTTCACCCCTATGCTTATTTTTACTGCCTTATCTACCTTTTCCATGATTTCCAGACCTACAGAACCCACATATCTCAGCAGTCTGTCACGATCTATGGTACGTATCTGCTCTGCAAGCACAATTGAGTCTTTGTGCAGCATTTTCGAACCACAAATGCGAATATGCGTTGGCATATTCGGCTTTTTGGCTGACGATATTGGCAGCACAACTACCGTTGGACTGTACTTGTTCCCCACATTATTCTGCACCACCAACACTGGTCTGATACCGCCCTGCTCTGAGCCGATTATTGGGTCAAGATCGGCATAAAAAATATCGCCTCGTTTTACAACCATTTTAGTGTTCTCCTTCCTGATATGTAATACTGCGGTCTGCCAAACGCAAACCGCAGTAATAACTCATTTTGCCTTCGTCTGATTGTTCAGACGATTTTCCATGATATTTATTCTCAATACCCGTCATGGCGGAACATCGTGAACGATTGGCAGCTTACCAATCTCATGGAATTCTCATCCCTCCGAGGTTCTCTCGAAGCTGCCCTCATTGCCTGATTCCCCGACCAAGAGGTGCTGTGACTGGACAGAAGTATCATTGTCCTCCTGCGTTTCATTGCCTCTGAAAAGCTATTTCAGTCTCGAAGCTTCATATTTATCGCAAGCGTATGGCTTCTGTGGCTGACGATTTTTAGACCGCCCGCAGGATTAACGTATTCCCGATGCTGTATATTCAATTTTCAAGATGCTAAGGGATTCAGATTACTCTTTTGCCCTTTCACCCTATAGCCGACGAGAATGCCCGTTTTACCCACTTACAATAAAATTTCAGCAATTTTAACAATCCAACGAGAAATAGTTTGCTGCGGTTTCAGTAATTTTGACGAAATTTCTTTCTGAGTGTACCCATCAAATATGTACATTGTAAATACTTCACGCCAAATTTCCGGCAGAGACATTACCTTTTCATACTTCTCAGAGTCCTCAATTTTGTCTATCCAGCCGCAGCGATTATTGGCTGAATAATCGTCATATATCTTCAGTTTTCTTATATTCTGATTATCCAAAATACAAACTGTTCTTTCTTTATAGCGGCGATCCGAGTTGAAAATCTCTCGGTCAAACCTATAAATTGCCGCTATTTGTTCTTCTGTCATTCCTGATTTTCTGTATTCTTCAGCAGTTTTCTTCCACTGATCTTCAAAGATTTTTTCTTCCAAGCCATGATTATAGCTCACTTTTTTCACCTCCGTTCAATTTAGAATCAAACGAAGGCTACGGATATTTGGCAATAAAGCATTGCCATAAAATGCAAAAAGGCATAAAAAACTCCGTTCCGCTTTTAAAGCGAACGGAGTCAATAAAAAAAGAGCAGGGGTTGACAGTAGCTTTAAAAGCTGCTTGTCAAACTCCTACTCTATATTTAACATATACGTGGTGTCTGTACTAAGTCAGAATATACAATTTTTATTACTTGCCGGCATTTCCAGCATTTTATCACAACCATACAGGCTACGGAGTGCTGATTTGCCTGATTTTCATTTATCAAAATATCAAATAACCTACCGCCGCAAAGCGGACAGCGTACCTGATGTAATTCGTTTTGTCTTTCCTTCACTTTTTATAAATATCACCTTCTGTCGTTTAGCTGAACAGCTAAATCATATGTAGTAATTTTGCGGATCACTCCGCAGAATTACTGTTCATTTTTTAAGCTGTTCTATGAATTGTGTCCAATCTTCATCTGCTGCATCGGCATCACGGGCAGCCCTGAGAGCCTGCCGCACAATTTTATTTTCAGCGACATATTCTGCAATATCGGGACTGATTTGCCCGCTTGCCTCCGCATACAGATCGTACATTGTTTCTGTTTCAGTTTTACTCAAACATAGAATTTTTGCTATTTGGTCAAGCAGCTCGGCGCTTGGGTGAGTACGAGTGCCTTTCTCAAGCTGAGATAAATATGCGTTTGATATCCCAAGTGACTTAGCAAGTTCCTGACTCTCCATAGATAACTTTTGCCTTTTCTCGGATATGAACTGACCGAATTTTGGTTTGTCATTCATAGTAAAAAATCAAATTAAAAGATTGATTTTTATGAACTTATTATAATGAAAAGAATATAATTTTTCCTTCAATATAAAACGCACATACTTGATTATTAAAGAAAGCAACAGAAAATGTCTTGTTTAAGATATCCAGATTTGATATTACTGGCTCAATAATGATTCTATTTTTTATTTTTTCGTCGTTTGTTTCGTATACTAAAACAGCACCATTACCGTGTGCTCCACAAAAAAAGGAATTTTTAATAAACGCAATTATTTCATCATTTTGGTCATTGTTTAAGTCTGATCGAACTGTTGCAATTGGACATTCCTCAATATGATTTATATTGTTCTTTGCTTCATATTCTCGTATCAATTTACAATCTTCATTACCTTCTTCAAAAGAAAGCTTTTGTAAGTTTCTATTTGGAATTGCAGCAGTCGAGAATTTTTCAACATTATATGAAAATCCAGCTACTTCAATTTTCTGCGAGTCTATATTATCATCATAAGCTATTTTGGTAGTTTCAACAACTGATGTATTCGAAATGTTTTCCGCCTCTTGAAAAGACGAAGTAATATCTTTTTTTTCACGAATTATTGCTCTTGAAACTAAAATATTAGCTATAATAAATAAAACAATAAAAGTAAATAATAAAATTATAAGCCAAAGTTTTTTTTTGTTAAATATCAATTCATCACCTCTGATATATCATAGCCGTATAAAGCATCCATATACTCTGAAGCTGGTGTTCCATTTCCATCTACTGGATTTGTACCATTATTAAAAGCTGTGTCCATACTTCCAACGCCTACAAGGTGGCAAGCTGCCAATAACCCCGAATGTGTTATGGTAACTCCAGTTCCATTAAATTCCGTTCCAATATATGAATCAAAGCCATAATTAACAATATATTTCCACAGTTTTTTATTGAAACGGTTAAAGGCATCGTCTTGAGCAGACGGGTTATTCAAAAACGCATTTTTACTATCAACCCCCTTAGACATAGCATACTCTGTCCAATTATTATCAAAGTCCATATATCCAGCTTCTATTAATGCTGAATCTTCCATTTGATATCTGCCCATACACCCATATTCGTTTTCAGATTGATAATTGTCAGTGGATTCCATAAATCCTATTTTCGATACATAATCTTTATATGTTTTTTTCGTGTTATTGCCATTATGAGCAGCACATCCACATCCATCACGGCAGCTTGTTAGACTACACCCTGGTGCGCCAGAATTATTTTTATTATCCACATCCGAATTAGAAATTTTAGCATTAGTTAAAGCATTCTTAGCATAATTTGCAATGTTATTTGCTGCATTGCTGATGGCTTTTTGTGTAGATGATATCTTATTCTGAACGGCTTTTTTAACATTATTAATTGCATTAGATATTATACTATGCCCACTGGGATCAATGTATCTTATGGGGTTATTATGACAATAAGTATAGAGGTTAAGGCTAAGAGGATCATTTAATTTACCAGCAAAGCTATCCCTTGAAATAAATCTGCCGGTGGTTGGATTGTAATACCTTGCTCTGAGATAAACTGTACCCGTTTCAGTATCATAGTACTCACCACAGTAACGGAATGCATTTGTATCATTTTTGTCAATATTCTTTTCAACACCAAATGCATCATACTTGTAACTCTTAGTTACCTTACCGTCTTTATCAGTAAGATTTACAACATCGCCATGAGCATTCTGAGTATAGTAAGTGTACTCAGACTTATCACCGTTTCTGTAGTTGTACTTAGCGACAAGATTTGTGCCACGGATATAGCAGTCCGCCTCGTAGAACTGATTGTCGATAACGTCCGCAATGATCTGCTTGCTGCCGTCCCAGACGTGATTAATTGTCTGACCGTCAACAGTCTTTTCATATCTCAGACCTGAAACATTGTACTTGTAGCTTGCAGTCGTTTCGCCATCTGTAAATCCGATAAGCTGATTCAGACCGTCGTAAGTGTTTGTTTCTGTCTTGCCGTCAGCAACTTTCTTAACCTGATTTCCGTTGGAATCGTAGGTATAAACTGTCTGCTTAACATTATCCTGAAGCTTGAGAGCATTCTCATCTTCAACAGTTTTTGTTTCCTTCTGAAGCAGTGCAGTGTACTTTCCATTTACTGAATATTCGTAAACAGTTTCATAGTTTTCTGTACCTGTTGCCGTCATCTTGGAACGGTTGCCATAATCGTCATACTCGTATGAATAAGTGTCAGAAGTTTTGTTTCCAACCTTAACAGACTCCTCAGTCAGTCTTTTCAGACCATCATATTCGTATGATGTTGTTTCCATTATACCATTTTCATTGCGCACTTTGCAAGCGTCAGAACCATCAAAATAATATGAATATTCGTAGCTGGATATGTCACTATTGCCTTTTTTGTTTTCGATTTTTGTAATTCTGTTTGCCTTGTTGTAGGTATAAGTCGAAACTACGCCATTTGCAAGTGTCTCAGACTTCTTGTTTCCGTTCTTATCATAGGTGTAGGATACAGTCTCCTCGCCTGATTCCTTGACCTTAACGATACGCATTTCACTGTCATATTCGTAAGTCTTATCTGAATAGAACAATAAATGATACTGACCCGTAAGTTCTTCTCTTACATATGGTGAAATACCTTCATAAAAATATCCTCTGAAAATGGAGTAGCCGTTTCCGTCAGCTTCTGTTTCGGTATATTTTCTGCCAAGATCGTCGTAAATTGTATTTGTTGTAAGACCGTTGCTTACAGATTTCTTGACTCTTCCCATATTGTCATATTCGTAAGACTTGCTGACATTCTTTGAAGAATCCTTTGAATTAGTTGTTTTTGAAGAAATTACACGGTTGAGCGCATCGTAAGTATTTGTTGTAATATTGCCGTTTGCGTCTGTGTTTGTCAGAACATTTCCGTTAAGATCGTAGGTTATCGTACCTGAGTTGTAACCTGTGCTGTCGGTAGTTCTGACTGCTCTGAGCCAATTATCATACTCATATTCTGTTGCCAGATATGAAGTATCAGATTCGGAAGACATACCGGTATACATCTTGACTTGAACGCCTGCGTTATTGTAAAAATACTTGGAAATATTTTTCTCGCCTTTTGCAGTACCGTCGCTGAGAGTTACCTTTTCAAGCAGTCCCATTGCGTTATAGCTGTTCTGGGTAACGCTATTTTTGTTATTGTCTACGTTCTGAATCGTCTTGATAACATTGCCGTTTTTGTCATATTCATTTATTGTAACAGAAGTATTTTTGTCATCAAGCGGAGCTTCGGTTTTGGTCAGCTTGTTGAGGTAGTTATACTCGTATTTTGTGGTATTTCCAAGTGCGTCAGTCTGACTTTTAAGCTGTCCGTTTGCGTAATATGCATTTTTGCGCTTTACTTCGCCGTTGGTCTTTTCTTCGACTGCATTGCCTCTGAAGTCTGCAAGAGTTTCTGTTACAACTTGCTTTTCAGCGGTGATATATGTGGTCTTGATCGTTCTTAGTTTTCCACTTTCAAATTCATATGCAGTTGATGTTAAAATCTGCTTTTCAGCGTCAGATTTAGCCTTGAAATATGCAGCCTTTTCACGCTGTAAACCGTCGTATTCTGTAATATTAATCGTACCGTCTGGATTGGTCTTTTCAATAGCGTTGCCGTATGCGTCATATTTGAAGGAAGTTACATTTCCAAGTGCGTCGGTCTGAGTTTTTACAGCGCCGCTTGGATAGTAGGTAGCCAATGTTCCGTGACTCTTATTAGATGAGAAATTCGGAGAATATTCAGCAGTTTTTCTGCTGAGCTTGTCATACTCGGAAATGGTTACCGCAGCAGTTGAACCTGTGCCAAAATCTTTAATCTTTGTAACGTTGTTGAACTTGTCATATTCGTATTCTTTAACTGCGTAAATATTTTTTGAAGGTTCATTAGAAATATAAACGCTTGTTTTTTCCTTCGATACCTGAAGCTGTGAATTGTACTCATACTCTACTGAGTTTACAACTGTATTTCCGTCCTTGATGTCTTTTTTGATAGGAAGTCCTTTTTCATTGCCGGAAGAACCGTATTTGTATTCGATCACATGCCCTTCAGGGTCTGTAATTGTGCGTATAAGACCTTCTATTTCGCCGGCATCACTTGCTGGATAGTAGTCATAAACTGTCATTGCGTAGTCTGTGTAATCAAGACTGCTGAGATTAAAATTATTCTTCACAAGGTCAGCAGCGTTAGAAACTGCGTGAAGACTCTGATACTTTTTCAGTACGTTTACGCCTGAATTGTCATACTCGTTTATAACAACATTATTGTTCTCGTCAACCTGAACAAGAGGCATATTTTTATCGTTGTATCTTGCTAAAGTGAAAGTGCCATCAGGATTGATAGTCTTGGTAACATTGCCGTTTCCATCACGTTCATATTGGGTTTTGTTACCCATGATATCAACGCTTTCCTTGATCTCGTCATACTTGTTTTCATCGTCGACCATGTTGTAGGTAATCTTGTCAACGTCGTATGTCTGACCATCGGTTTCTACCTTGTTTGTCTTAACAGCGTACTTTTCATCATAATCGTAAGTGAAAGTTTTTACAAGCTTGTCACCATCAAATTCCTTCAGACCTGTCTGCTTGAATGCCTTGTCATAGGTGTATTCCTGCTTAAGACCAGCAGAATTTGTCAGCCAGTTTACAGAACCGTTGTCGTTGTAAACTATCTGATCGGTCATCTCGTCATAGCAGTTTGTGATCTTGCAAAGTCTGCCTTTGCCATCGTATTCGTATTTTTCAGTACCACCCGATACGCTTGTTGCAGATACCAATTGGAAATCACCATTGTACTGATATGTAACAGTTCTGTTGCCGGAAGTATCTTCAATTTTTGTTACACGGGAATGCTCAGAATTGCCGTTGTAATAAATTTTGTAGGTTCTTTTTGTTGAATCGGTGACGATTCTCTGATTATTTTTCTTTGCAGAAATTTCAAGCCTATTGCCATTTGCGTCCTTTACCCAGTCAAGTTCTCCGTCGGAATTAAAGTGATACTGGGACTGAGCTGCGTTTGTAACGGTATACTCACTGCCCGATTTTGTCATTTTGCTGTGAGCGTTCAGACACTCAAATCCACCGTTGCCATCGTCCTTAAATGTAGTATTAGAGCCATCTGGAAGTACAACCTGATAATAACCTTTTGCAGGAATCACAATTTTACTTACGTCAATATTGAAATCCCAGCCGATACCAAATGAGCCTTCTTCATCACTCATGGAATTGTAGGTTCTTACAAAATCAGATTTTACTCCGGGAGATGCAATGCTTAAATCTGTGAAGGATTTGGTATAGTTACCGGTTGCGATATGTACGCCGTCGCCGATTTCCCAACCTTTACGGTAAAGAGTGTAATCGGGAAGATCGTATGGTCTCCACCATGGTCTGAACCAGAAGTTTTCCTCCGTAAATTCCTTAGTTACAAGGATACCATACTCATAATCGAAATTCAAGCGGCGATCAGTATTGTAGCTGCCGTCCTCGTTGTCGATGTAGGTTTCGGGGTTGTCCCAGAGAATTGTCTGCTTACCCCCGTCATAACCGAAAATTATGATATGCTGACCGGAGGAATAAACTGACTTATGACCGGAATGTTCGTTAACTTCCCATGTCGGTCCTGCAAATCTTATCTGTCCGGCAGTCCATTTGCCCTGCATATCCTGATTGGTTATGTAAGTCCAGTTGCCGCCTACATAAAGCCTGTCGGCAGCATTTGTCATCAGAATCGTGTCATAACAGTTAGCCTGACCGAAATCAAAATGCTGTCCAATTACAACTTGACCGCCGTTGAGATTCATCAACTGTCCTGTATTGCCGTTCCATCCATCAGGTGAAGCTGTTCTGAAAACAAGGTTATTTTGAATGTCCAGATAGCCGCCATTGATGTCAAGAGTCGCACCGTCACCTGACCAGAACTGCGGCATATCTGTTGTGAAAGACATACAATCTGCTACGCCTATAGTCTGACCGTTGAGGTCAAGATTTGTATCGTGAAGATTAAAGCTGTATGGGAATTCGCCTCCTGCAAGAACTTTCATGTTTCTCTTGAAAGCGTGATCCCAGTCAAGGTCGCCGTAGGCTTTATACGCTTCGGAGAACCATGAAACATCGTAGTTTTCAATTGTCCCGTTATCGTCCTTGTCCATATACTCGAAGTAATTTTCGGAACGACCACGCTTCTTTGTGGCCGCATTTATCTTGGCAAGGCCTTTTTCATAATCGTCCTTATTTACGGTTATGTCGCCTGTCATTTCATGGTTGTAAATGTAAACCCATGTATCCGTCTGACGAACGCCGCTTAACTCGCTTTTAAACGCTGCCAATTCTTCCTCGGACGCGCCTGAATCCTCTAAAAGCTTGTAATCAGTATCGTTGATAACGCCGTCAAGATTTATATCTAAATCCTGAATATCCTGCGGTAATTCATATTCCTTATCGCCAAGATTTTCATAAAAGGCACAAAACGCATTTAAATCTGCTTGACTTATGACATTATCCCCGTCTGCGTCCATGCTTGGATTGAAATCGCTGTCCCCACGGGTCGCTCCAAGACAGCTTTTTACATACGCTGAATCGGCAGCATTAAGCACATCATCGCTCCACTGATTGTCATTTTCCTCGTTCCATGTGGTATCTCCCGGAACAAGGGTTACGGTATCCCACGAATCTCCCGAACCTACCTGATATGAACCTGTTCCGAAATCCTTAAGGTAAAACGGCAGATAACCATCGCACTCGAATTTAACGTGATATACGTCCGATCCGCCTGCGCCTACGCTGAAACTTTCTCCGTCAGAAATCTCTTTAGAATTGATTTCTGCCCAGTCGCCGTTAAAAATGCGTATAAAAATAGGCGTGTCATCCGCTGTTTTCTGACCGCCTTTTTCTACCTTTCCTGATATTGTCAATCCGCTTGCTTTTACTGCTCTGCTTTCAGCAATTTCGTTCATCATCATTATACCGGATTCGGGCGATCCGAAATATTCTACTTCGCCCAGTCCGTCCACAGCATTTTCAAATTCTTTCTGAAGCTTATCAGCATTCTTAGAAAGCTGCAAAGATTCCTTGATTCCTGCGATAGTTTCCGCATGAGCTATGCCACGAGAATTGCCATCGCCGTAGATCATGACTTGTCCTACGAACATCACCGACAAAACGCCTGAAACTATTCGTCTGAATTTTTTGTTCATTAATTTCCTCCTTATTTCGTCATAAATCGACATTTTTATTTTATGAAAATACAGGAACTATATTTGTAATATATAGTCCTATATTTTCACTTTTTCAGCCTTAACAGATTATGATTTTTCACACAACCTATTATCAGCATAAGACATTCTGTAAGCAGTCCTAGTGAGATTATTTCAGCAATTAAATTTTTGTTTAAAATCAAAGAAATTATGAATATAACAATTTCAATTCCTAATATAACTATGGCACGTTTTCTATATACACGTTTTTCTTCCTCGTCTAACGGGTTATTTTCTGTTTCAACCGGTGCTAAAATAATTATTACAGCGCTTGAAACAGCAAGAATTACAATTGATATTAAAATGGGGATGGCAACCCATTTGATTATGGAAAGCAAAACGACAATAATAATTGTGGAATTAACATAGCATTTAAAAGGACTGCTCGCATGATGCCCTCCGGCATTAGTCCTGATTGGAATGTATGCCAGATTAAGAAGAATGCAGGGAATAATAAGCTGAAACACGATTCCTAAAATCAATGTCGTCACAATGTTCAGAATCATCATAACCGATTGAAAAAAACCGTAAGCATACACGTCTGTATCTTTTTCGGATATAATTCCGGCTTGAATTAGCTTCCCTGTAAATTTTTCCGATAACCTTTCAAGCATCAGAATTTACGCATTTTCTTTACAGACTTGGGCATTTTGGGATCATAATTCCACCACATGCATGCCTGTCCAGCGCTGAGCTGCGATGTTTTCTTTGCTGCCATAGCCATACCGGTCAGTAAACCTTTTTTTATGTTTTTCTTATCACGCATTTTTTCTAACCTCCTGTTAAAATTTTCAAAATATCTTGTATTTTCAGTATAGCAGTTAATATTTAAAAAATCAATAGTTTGCACTAATCGCCGATTTTTTGCATTATTCGCCGTTGTGGTCACAAAATCCAACACCTAAAATTGTATATTATTCACAATTTCAGGTGTTGGATTTATCTTATTGAACTTCAGGTATTGTAATTGAAACAGTAAACATCATATCAGCAGTTTCAATATTAAATATACCATTATATTTTTCAACTGTCTGCTTGACATTAGAAAGTCCAATGCCTATATGACCGGATTTCGTTGAATTATAGATTTCTTCCGATGTGGAATTAATAGATTCATATGGGTTCGTTATATGGATCAGAACAAATCCCATTCTATGTTCAACATACAAGCGAATAAATCTTTTTTCTTCTGAAAGTATACGACATGCTTCAATGGAGTTGTCTAAAATATTAGCAAATATTGTAGTCAAATCCATAGGCGAAATAAATGAGAGCTTCAATTCTTCAATACGAAGATCAACGTGAATATTTGATTGTTCGGATTTAAATAACGCATGATTAATAATAACAGCAAGCATTTGATTACTATGATGAAATTCCGGACATAACTTGTTTAATTTTTTATGAAGCGAATCATAATATGCAGAAGCTTTTTCACTTTCAATCAAATCCTTTAATGCGTCGACATGCTTTTTAGCGTCATGTACAAGACTCATTGAATTTTCGTATTTTTTAGATAATTCTCGATATACTTCTAATTGTATATTTGACTGCTGCTTAATCAATAAATAATTTTCTTCTAATTTTCTGCTTTCTGCCAGTCGATAAAAAACAAACACAATATATACATCCAAAATAAAACATCCCGTAAGAAAAAATATTAAAAACATTCCGGAAGTGAATTTTTGAATATAGTGCGAAATATAAGTTGCACTTGCTGCCTCGAAAACAGACAGTAAAATATACGCTATGACCTCATACCAATAAATAGCATCATTTTTCTTCTTTCCAAATAAAACAGCCACGGAATTACATAGCATGAAGACTAAAATCATATTCAGCAAATATCTGGAAAAAATCAAATCATTACGCTGTAATGTTGCGGAAACGGTACTTTTAATGGCTACCGATACTGCTAAATTTGAAATTAAATCAGATATAAAATAACATAATGCAATAAACGTATCATACAACAAAAAAGGGATTTTTTCACATTTAAACATTAATTTAGTCATAACAATTAAATCTGCTATCATAGTGATGGAATTCAAATACGGTTTTTCTATGTAGATAATTAACGCTTGTCCTAATAACAGCACAAATATACATATAACTTTCAGCCAAATAAATTTGCGGTTTTTTTCATATATTCTTCCTAACGCTAAATATCCCGATATCATCATAAATACATTTAATATCATATTAAATACTAACAATTGCAATTACTTATCCTCCTTTAATTGATTGTGCAAATAATTGCTTATTTGCATAGTAATCTTTTTTAGTTTTTTCTGTGCAATAGGGATTTCAGTGTTATTATCCATAATTATCTCATATGGTCGTACTGAATGAATATGAGCTTCATTTACAATAAAACTTTCATGAGTTTGTATAAAATCATAAGGAGACAGCGTTTGAAATATCTCTTTCATACTTCCATAAATAACTTTTTTATCATTACTGATAAATATATTAATTTTTCTGTTTCCAATGTATTCAAGATAAATAATATCCTGCACACATACCGTTATATCCCCCTGTACACTTTTTAACCTTATCATTTTCTTTTGAGCTGATACATCTTCGTTATGATAGTCCAAAAATCGGTGCAAGTTTTGATATAATTCATTTTTATTAACTGGTTTTTCTATAAATGCAAATGCATATACTGAAAAAACTCTGGACATTTCTTCAGCATAATTTGTAATATAAAACAGTTTAACTTTTTTATCCTTGGAACGAATTTTCATTGCAGTTTCTATTCCGTCAATACCGTTCATCTGAATATCCAAAATTATCAAATCCAAAGATTCAGCATGATTAAGAAGTTCTTCTCCGCTGTAAAATTCATGTATTTGATATTCTATGGCGATACTTTGAAAAAATTCTTCAACGATTGCTTTAATTTTCATAACTTCTTCTTTTTCATCATCTACAATTGCAATTCTTATCATAGTCAAACCTCCCATATTTTCCATAATACCACACCTTTACATATATTTCAATAAATTTTCCATGAAATTTGTGATATAATAGAACATGAAGGAGTAGTTTTGACTTTCGTCAATTCCGCCAATTAGTAAAATAAGCAGTTGAAACGCCGTAGAATAGGTGTTTTCCACAAATCATGTTACAAAAGTTTGACGGCTGAAATCTTATACTAATCTCAAATAACAATAGCATTTTTTCTAATAATGACAAATAAAGAAGCAATTCGAGCAATAAATGAAATATGAATTTAATGATAATTTAATTTGAGATTAGTATTAAGCGGTAAGTTTCAGTCGGTTAACATAATTTTTCTTCATCTGCATAGAAGAATGCACATAACGGTTGAGTGTAATACTTGCATCAGCGTGCCCAAGCAGTTCGCTGAGAGTCTTGGGATCAAATCCGTTTTCAATGCAAATAGTCGCATAGGTATGCCGCAACAAATGGAAATTTACGTTTCTAATGCCACAGATTTTCAGAATAGTTTTAAAACGATTCTGCATAGTTCTTGGCTCAGTAGGCTTGCAAGTTCCGGTGATGATGAAAAAATCATCACCTTTTTTCTTCTGCTTTAAAATGTTCAAGAGGAAGTTTGGAACAGGTACAATGCGAACAGAACTTTTACTTTTTGGAGTACCTATAACAACTTCGGATTTACCATGCTTATTGATTCGCTGAACTGTTCTGCTGACAGAAAGAGTTCCGTTTTCAAAATCAATATCGCCCCACTTCAGACCGCATAGTTCTCCAACACGAAGTCCGGTAAATAGACAAAGAAGTATCGAAATGTTTGTATTATTCTGATTATGGAGCAAATAATTTTCAAGTTGTTTTCTTTCAAAAGGGTTTAGTACGTCAGTCTGTTTTTTCTCAATTTTAGGCATAGTAAAGTGGGTTTCACGAATCCCATATTCCCTCGCCGCATAAGCTTCAATGCTGCGGTAAACGGTCATGATATCACGCACAGACTTCGCAGACAGACCACCCTTACCATTTAGTCTGCCATTGTTTAACTTGTGATGAATGAAATCATTAAGTTTACTGGTGGTCAGATTGGAGATTAACTCTCCACCCAAAATTGGCAGAATGTGCTTTGAAATGATGTTCTCATAGTTTGCATAGCTTGATTCCTTAACACGCAGTTTTGCTGAAGAAAGCCATTGCTGTGCGGCTGTCTGCACGGTCAACCTCATTGCAGAAATATTGCAGTTCTGCTTGATTGAATATACCTCCGCCATCTTCTCCTTGACCTCGGAAAGCGTTCTTGCGTAAACAGATTTATATTTAATTTTTCCGTTGTCCTGATAACCGACAGGCACACGTCCCTCGAACCGACCGTCCTTGCGTTTATAAATATTGCTTCCCCTTTTAGCCATTAAAATTCCTCCCATTCAGACTGAAATATGACGGTTTAAAAGCTTGAAAATTCATTTTTTCAACCGCATTTCAGAATTATTTTATCAGAAAACCCTTTACTTTTACAAAAAATATGCTATAATAAGCATATATTATCATTAAATTCACTCGAAAAATGTCAAAAACCGCCTTCTTTAATTGGCGGAATTGACGAAAAAGGCGCATCAACTAAATTGATGCGCCTTATATAAAAAAAACGATCAATGAAAATCATTGACCGCTAAAATATTCAATTAAAAAACCGATTTGTCAGCAAAGATATATACGTTTCTCCCAGATCAATAATAAAATCCAGCGTTATAGTCCCGAAATCTCCGTTATGAAGATTTTTAAAAAATATTTCCGCAATGTGATAAATAAAATTGTCCCTGAAGCTTATATTATTCCGTATAGCTTTTTCCGCTTCATACCAGTTTTCAGTACCGGCAACCTCAGAGGAGATCATCAAATATACAATAATAAGAGACATATACTTTTTGGAATCCGGATCAGTGTATGAGATCATATCATATAAGCGAATGATGTCAGCTCTTACATTTTTCAGAAATACCATTGCCATATCGCTGTACACTGCGTCCGCCATAATATCCGCTATTGCTTCTCGCCAGATCGCATACCCTACGTTTATAATACCATCCTCAATACCGCTTCCCTGACAATATTTATCGTAAAATCCTCCGCCCTCAATTTCGTTTACGGTGCAAAAAAATATGGGATATTTCATGAAGAAACACTCTGAAATATTCATAAGAACTCCAATTTAAATCGGAGCGTATCAGAATGCCATACTTTTCGCCAACAAAAGCGGAAGCCGCCATATTTTCAAAATATCCCTCTGCCGTATAGTTGTCATGATCCCGATTCGGAAAATTTTCATTGCAGAAGCGTTCATAAATTTCGACTCCGTTTTGAGGAGTGAAAAATGCGACGACAGTGTTATCTAACGAAATATTAAAGTTTAGAACATCGTTAAAACTTTCCATTGCTTCAAGTAAAATTTGAATTAATTCTTCCTCAGTGTGAATATGGAGATTACTGTTCATTTTGTTCTCCTTGTACAATATTTTTCTATATTATTTTATCATATTTTTTATTTGTTTACAAGAACCGACAAGAAGATTTTTAATAAATATCAGTTAAAATTCTGAATTAAATCGTCCTTTATACCAAGCGACTGCTTCTTCTCCTGAATCACTCTTTGCAGCTTGCTTTCTATCATTTTTCTGCCAGACTGAAACTTATGATGGTAGTCATCTTCAATGCAGCGGCTGAGATTTACAAACAGGCTGAACAGAGTATTTGCAAGCATTTTGTTTTCAAAATGCTCTGTATTATCAATAAAATTTTGTGCGTACTCATTTCCTTGCTCTGCTGATAAATTCAGATACTGCATAGCCTTTTCTTTATCCTTTTCCAAACCGTCAGTTCCGAAAAGATAAAGTCTGCCAAGCTGATAACTCGACCACATATTTGTTTCAGCGGACTTTTCAAAATATTCAATAGCTTTCTGATTATCTACCTGAGTACCCAATCCATTGAAGTACATCATGCCTATCTGATACTGCAAGTAAGGTTTTATTTTATTAGCTTTCCGCTCGATTTGAATAAATCCATGCAAGGCATTCTTATAAAACTCAAACGATTTTTCATAGTCTTTTAAGCCTGACTTTTCCATAGAATACAGCTTGCCTAAATCATGTAGTGCAAGAACATTATTTGCTTCTGAAAGCAATAATTTTTCCGCCTTTTTGTAATCATCAGGCATTGATTCCTTACTTAAAATCAATTTGTGAGCCTCCTTGTAAGAATCGCTCCACTTGATATATAACTTTTTCTGAAGAGAACTTTCAACGCTGTTATCAACAGTTTCATTGATTACTTCCTCATCAATTTGTATGGGGATATCAAAATCAATTTCTGCAGGCTCAGGCATTTCTATTTCCATATCAAGAGCAGGAAAATCCATTTGTAATACAGTTTGTATAATCATATTTTTAACCGACCTGAACTCCTTGTTATCAACTAAATTTGGAAATTGAACTTTTGCCGAAGAATAAACGTCATGCTTCTGCTGTTCCATTTGACACCAGAGATCGTACATCTTTTTCACTGATTCATTATCTGCAAGCCTCATAAAAATCTCATCGACAGTTTTCTTAACATCAGTCTTTAAATAACCGTACACTTTTTTACCCTTTGATTCTGCAAGCTGATCATGTAGTTTTGAAACCAGATTCATAAGTTCTGCATCAAAGTTATTGTTCTGCGAAATACTTTCCGCAAGATTTTTCATCAACTGCTCAGACTCCTTTTTCAAAAGATTACGCAAATCAGTTTGCTGCTCATAGAGGTGAAGAAGTTCATCAGAATAAATATCATTAGCGAATCCGCTGCGGATTTTTTCAATGCCGTGATTAGTAAGAAATCCCTCACGCTCATTAGTAGAGTACACGATAATGTGAACATGGGGATTTGTTTTCTTATCGTGAAATGCGGCGTACCATTTTAAATTCGCCATATTTATTTTTGAGTTCTTGGCTATGTTCGGTATCTGTCTTTTCACAAGTTCTCGCCATGCAGTAAGATTATCATACCCCATAGCCTGAGCGTCATCTCTGCGGAGCGAAACCACATGAGTCCACACGTTGCCACCATGATCAGCAACTTCCTTTGCAACCTTTTCAAGATTGATCGGTTCATCTTTCTCATTAAAAAGTCCATGCGAATTAAACTTTACAGATCCCGGACGATTCGCAAGATAACCTACATAATTTTCACGGTTTGTAAGCCGATCCATATTCCTATCGATAACCTCGGAGATAAGCGTTGAACCGTTTTTAACAGTAGGATTTTTAATATAATCCTGATACTCAAATAATTCTTTACTGTCAGGAAAATCGTTCAACAAAGACAAAATAAGCTCCTGCTGATTTTTTGTAGCAGGAGCATTCTCATCAATATTTTTCACCGCCACTGACCCTTCACGAGTAGCAACGTACTTCACATAATTTGCGAGATTCTTTTTTGAGCAGCTTTTCAGATAGCGGCTCGTTACAATAATTTTCGGCATTTAATCACTCTCTCTGATACTCAACAGCATCTTCGTAGTCAATGATGCCATTAATTTTCCTGACTTCTGTCACGCACATAGCGTGAAGACTTTTCAGTGTTTCTTCGTCAACATCATTCATTGCAGCAGTCATGTGAGACAGCTTTCCAAGTTCAACTGCAATCTTGAAAAGCAAACGAGCCAATCTCTGCTCTGTACCTTTTATCTGCGCCTTTACCGTTTCAGTTATCATAGGTGAAATATAATTTATATTTTCTTCTTCGCTGAGATAACCAAGATAAAACTTTATAGCATTTTCAATAAACTCACTTGGCGATTTGCAGTTATCTGCTCTGAAATTCTGATTGATTTTTTCTTCTGTGGACGGATAGATCCACAGGGGGATTCTTATTTTTGTTTCTTTGCTCAAATCCATCAACTCCTTGCTTACACGCACCTGAAATAAGCCTAAATTACGTCCTGAAAGCGTAAAAGGTGTACTCAAATTACGAAAAAATATTTTTACAGCCACCCAGAACGATTTGTATAAAATCGTCCAAAGGCTTGAAAAGCGGTCGGCTTTGCCGTCCGCTGTGAGTGTCGGGTTCACCCGACTTTAACTAGCAATATATTCTCACTGCCTATTTCCCCATCAAACCCTTCCGAAATCCACCAAATGCACCCATTTCCAAACTCTGCGACAAACGCCCCGAATTTGCCCACGAATGCTTTCAGGGTAAACTTACCCCACCCATGCCATGAAAACGCCACACGAGGCGTTGTGGCGCATTACAAGGCGAGTTACTGTCCTGATTGATTTTCACTTTGCGCAGAAGCAGTATTTTTCAGCTTTTTCGGAGGCTTTTTAGCCGCTGTCAGCTCGATAAATTCACGGACATTGGACGGCACATATTTCTGATATAACTGCTCTGAAAACTTTTCAAGTTCCTCCTGCAGCTTCATATTTTTCTGCCCAAGATACATATCCAGAGCCGCCAATTTATCTGC
>CAMWXM010000014.1 GCA_947178195.1 uncultured Ruminococcus sp. | reverse complement strand
GAACCCACGGCCTCTGCGTCCCGAACGCAGCGCTCTACCAAACTGAGCCACACCTCGTACTATTACATTATATCATACAATTTATAATTTGTAAAGAGAAAAACTGTAATTTTTTAAAAAAATTTTATTTTAGCAATATCATAATCTTTGTACGATGTTGCCTTAATATTGCGGCTTGATTTTTTTATTTTTATATGATATTATTTTGATAAAGGACAGGAACCTACATTACCTTAAAGGAGGACTTATGACTTTTACAAATTACGATATTGCTTATTTATTTTTTGAAATTATCACATTATATTCCATAAAAATGTTTTATGGTATTTTCTTTCATATAAAAAAAGGGTTTACATATTTTGCAGCAGCGGCTTATTTTGCTTATTTTGCCATAACTGTAACTCTTAATTTCTTTGTAAGCGTTCCCATTATAAATCTTTTTTCGAATATCATTTTACTATTTTTGATTTCTCTTTGTTATGAAGCAACCCTCAGAAGAAGGCTTGTAGCTATGGTAGAATGTCTTTTCATTATGTTTGCATCGGAGGCTTTTATATCTACTGTTACTAAAAACGTGTATATTGATTTGATACGGAAATATGAATATGAAAATATACTGGGATTATTTTTTTCCAGAATGATAATATTTTTTTTAGTATTACTTATCAGCAAGCTTATAGACGTAAGAAAAAACAAAGACTTGCCCTATAGATTAAATCTGACAGTTTTAAGTGTACCGATAATAACCATGATAATCGAATTAATGATATCAAGCATTAACGGCGCAACCTTCGGCTTGGTTATTATTTCAATGGTATTGATGTTTGTGATAAATGTTATAGCCCTTTTTCTTTTTAATTCGCTGTCGAAATTTTATGTTCATTCTCTTGAATTGGTAAAGACCGAGCAGGAAAGGGAATATTATCAGTATCAATGTACATTAATGCAAAACGCAACAGATGATATACGTTCTTTTCAGCATGATATTTCAAATCATTTTATGATAATCGAGGATATGCTGAAAAACGAAAAGGAAAAAGAGGCTTTTGCATATATCCTTGAACTGGTAAACAGCGAAAAAACTGTGCCGGTCATATATTCTGCTACGGGTAATATTGCTGTGGACAGTATTATTAATTATAAGCTTTGCAGAGCAGCCTTAAACGATATTGAAGTCAAGGTGGATATAATAATTCCTAAGGAGCTTCCCGTTGAAATTATGGATCTGTCCGCCATACTTACAAATCTGCTTGATAATGCGCTTCAGGCTTTGCAGCGGCTGAAGGAAAATAAAAAGCTGAATATAAAAATTCTGTACAAAAAAGGCATACTGCTGATCCGTATACAAAATACATATAATGGTATCGTAAAATATGAAAACGGTGAGATTGTAACTACTAAGGAAAGTCCTGATAAACATGGATACGGCATGAAAAATGTGGAGACCGCTGCCGAAAAATATGACGGCGTTTGTCAGGTCACACATGATGACAATGTTTTTATGTCGGAGGTTTTGCTGTATTGCTTGTCGGACGACTTTTAGAACTTGTACATTATTTGCCACCCTATTGAAAATTTCTTTGAAAAATCAAAGAACTTCATGCCGAAAGACTTGTCCGTGACAGGCGCACAAGCGTATATGACAAAAAGACAGCAAAAAAGCTTCCATATTTTGTTTTTTTTAACACTTGATTTTTAGCTGAAAATCTTCTATACTATTAATGTTAGTGTGATACCGCTCCACCGCAGCAGGTACTGCGGAATGCAAGGCGGCTAAAAAAGGGAAATAAGGAGATATGAACAATGAACGTTAAAGTTGTTAAATTCGGCGGAAGCAGTCTTGCGGACGCAAAGCAAATTACAAAAGCGGCAGATATTATCAAAAGTGATGATAAACGCAGATTTGTAGTGCCATCTGCTCCGGGCAAGCGCTTTTCTGATGATATAAAGGTTACAGATATGCTTTATAGCTGCAATAAGCTTGCAATGGAAAACAAAAATATAGACAGTGCCTTCAGCATGATCGCCGACAGATATAACGGAATTATAAGCGATCTTGGACTGGAGCTTTCGCTTGATGAAGAATTTGAAAAAATAAAGAAAAATATTTCTGATAAAACAGGAAGTGAATATGCCGCAAGCCGTGGCGAATATTTAAACGGCATTATTATTGCAAATCTTTTAGGATATGAATTTATTGATGCCGCTGAGGTAATAGTATTTAACCAAGACGGCAGCTTTAACAATGAAAAAACTCAGCCAAAGCTCAGAGAACGCCTGAAGGGTATTGAAAAGGCTGTTATTCCAGGATTTTACGGAGCTGATGAAACCGGCGCAGTAAGAACCTTTTCAAGAGGTGGTTCTGATGTTACCGGTTCGATAATCGCCAGCGCAGTTAAGGCGGAGGTATACGAAAACTGGACTGACGTTTCGGGATTTTTGGTATCAGACCCGAGAATTGTCAACAATCCTAAGGCTATCAGCGTTATAACCTACAAGGAGCTGAGAGAGCTTGCTTATATGGGCGCTTCCGTACTGCATGAGGACGCTATTTTCCCTGTGAGAACTGCAGGTATTCCTATTAATATCAAAAATACAAATATTCCTGATGATGCAGGTACTATGATAGTTTCGGAAGTCCCTGAGGACGAATACAACAAATACACTATAACAGGTATTGCCGGAAAAAAAGGATTTGCCGCAATCAATATCGAAAAAGCAATGATGAACAGCGAATTGGGATTCTGCCGTAAGGTCATGTCTGTTCTTGAGGATAACAGTATCTCCATCGAGCATATGCCTTCGGGAATAGATACTCTTTCACTTATATTCCCATACAGCGATATTGAGGGAAAGGAAAACGAGGTAATTTCACAGATAAGAAAAATTGTTTCACCGGATCATATCGAGCTTGAAAAGGGTATAGCTATGCTTGCGGTGGTTGGACGAGGAATGAGACGTACAAGAGGTACTGCCGCAAGAATATTCGCTTCAATGGCTCATGCAAGGATCAATGTTAAAATGATCGACCAGGGCTCCAGTGAGCTTAATGTTATTATAGGTATCGGAGAAGCGGATTTTGAAGAAGCAATAAGAAAAATTTATGATATGTTTATAAATTCCGTTGAGTAAAAATGAGAATGTGATAATAAAAATCGGCGCTGCACAATTTTAGTGCAGCGCCGACTGTTTTTTATTTTTCTGAATCTCCGGAATTGTTTTCTGTATTTTCAGAATCATTTTCTGCTTCAGCAGTTTCAGTTTTCTCCTCAGTTTCGAGAATACTTTCGCTCATTTCGCCTTTCATAAGTTTTTCAAAATCTTCATCATCAATTTTTTCAAACTTCATCAGATATTTTGCAAGGAAATGGAGCTGATCTATATGCTCTCTGAGTATTTGCTCAGATTTTTCATATCCTTCTTCGATAAAGCGGCGCATTTCTTCATCAATTTCCGAAGCAACATTTTCAGAATAATTTCTGCCGCTGTTAAAATCTCTGCCCAGGAAAACCTCTCCCTGATCGTTGCCATAAACCATAGGACCGAGCTTTTCGCTGAAGCCGTATTTTGTAACCATATTTCTTGCAATAGCGGTTGCTCGTTCAATATCGTTTGAAGCGCCTGTTGAAATATCGTCAAGAATAAGCTTTTCAGCAACTCTTCCTCCCAGGAGGGTTATAATATTTTCACGCATTTCAGTCTTACTTACATATGATTTGTCATGCTCAGGCAGTGACATTGTATATCCGCCTGCCATACCTCTCGGAATAATAGAAACCTGATGGACTTTATCCTGCGATTCGCAGTAATAGGTACATACCGCATGACCTGCCTCATGATAAGAGGTAAGTTTCTTTTCACGCTCAGTAACGACACGTGATTTTTTCTCAGGACCTGCCACAACCTTTATTGTTGCTTCTTCTATATCTTCCATAGTTATTGCCTTTTTATCAGCTCTTGCCGCAAGAAGAGAAGCTTCGTTCACAAGGTTTTCTAGGTCGGCGCCGGTAAATCCTACTGTAGTTTTAGCAATGGTTTTAAGCACCACATCAGGCCCCAGAGGTTTATTTTTAGTATGGACTTTAAGAATTTCTTCACGTCCCTTTATATCAGGATAGCTTACGACTATCTGTCTGTCGAATCTTCCCGGACGAAGCAGTGCCGGATCGAGAATATCACGTCTGTTTGTAGCGGCGATTACGATAACGCTTTCGTTGCCTGTAAAGCCGTCCATTTCAACAAGCAGCTGATTAAGAGTCTGTTCTCTTTCATCATGTCCGCCGCCTAAGCCTGCGCCTCTGTGTCTGCCCACAGCGTCAATTTCGTCTATAAATACTATTGAAGGAGCATTTTTCTTTGCCTGTTCAAAAAGGTCACGCACTCTTGATGCACCAACGCCGACGAACATTTCAACAAAGTCCGAACCTGAGATCGGGAAAAACGGACATCCTGCTTCTCCTGCAACAGCCTTTGCAAGAAGAGTTTTACCTGTTCCCGGAGGACCTAAAAGCAGTACGCCCTTAGGTATTCTTGCGCCTATTTCCTTATATTTTTTCGGATTTTTCAGAAAGTCAACGATTTCTTCCATTTCATGCTTTTCTTCATCTGCTCCAGCAACATCGGCAAAAGTTACCTTCTTTCCACCGCCTTGATTTTTTACATTTGATTTTGCAAATGAGGAATATTTTCCGCCGTTTCCGGTCTGTCTCATCATGAAGAAAAACAGCGCTATCGCAAGTCCTATCATCAGAAGAGAAGGGATCGTAGATAATATCCATGAATTATCCGTAACTTTTTTATAGTCCTGTTCAAGGGGTGCGTCCGGATGAAGCTTGTTGTACTCGCTTCTGTAATCATTTTGTTCCGAATCCGTATCTTCAAGGAAAATCGCAACATTAGGAACTTCATAAGCTTTTGCATTTTTTTCGCCTTCGAGGATATATTTTATCTCTCCGGTTCCCAGATCAAGGGTATAAGATTGTATCTTATAGTCCTCAAAATATTTAATAAATTCCGAATACTGCATTTCCTTTCCTGTGTTTGTAACACGGGATATAATGAAGAAAAAAGCTGCAATAATAATTGCGCCAACCAAAATATATGCCAATAACCCTTTATTTTTTCTGCCCAAAGATTCATTCACTCCATTCTTTAATCTGCCGTATGTATTTGCCTGTAAACAGACAAATCTTCATAGCTTTTATTATTATAACCTAAAACAGCTATAAAGTCAAATTTTTATTTGCATTTTTTTGCCCGATTGTAATTTTAAGGATTTTTTTTGAATTTTCGGCAACTTTTACCCTGTCTGCCGCTCCAAATCCTTCCATAAATATCAGTCCCTCATCATCGCTGAGAAAGTGAAGAACCGACCGTTTTTCACGAGGAATATTTTCATTTATCAGTTTTTTTACCGAGGATGTGAAGTTTCTTCCAATAAGCTTTATTCTGTCGCCGTATCTTCGGCTGTGAAGGATAATTTTTCCAGATACCTTATCAGTATCTATAAGATTTTTTTTATCGTCAAAGCTGTCTGTAAGCTCCGCATTAAAAATAATATTTTTAAAAATACTGTTGTTCCCGATTTTCAAGGGTATTGCCTTATCCCCATTGTCAACCACATCGGATTTTTTTTCTATATAAATATTTCCGTTTTCGCTTATTATAAAAGCATTCCCGGATATATTTATCTTGCCCTTTTTATCGGCAATTTCTGCTGTCCGGCTGATTTTTTCATAGCTTACCGGAAGGCCATTTTCTTTCAAATATTTCAAAATAACCCTTTTTTGTATAAAATGGTTATATTTTGAAATATTTTTTAAAGTATTATTTATACAGCAGCTTTTATAGCATTCCTCCGCCTGAGATTCTATAAATTTATTCTCGCTTATAAGAGCTTTATTTGAATTGAAAAAACTTTTATAAAAGCCATTGTTTATATCAAGCATTACCGGAATTATATTATGACGTATCTTATTTCTTGTGTAATCGTCTGAAAGATTAGTGGAATCGGTAACATAATCCTGTCCGCAATCTTTAAGATACTGTTCCACTTGAAGTCTTGTAACGCCGATAAGGGGACGAATAATACTGCCCCGGACAGGCGGTATTCCGCAAAGACCCTTTAAGCCTGTTCCTCTTATAAGATTCAGGATAACCGTTTCCGCATTATCCGAAAGGGTATGAGCCGTAGCGATTCTGCCGTCCTTTCCTGCCCATTCCAGAAGCTTTTCATATCTTTTATCTCTTGCTGTTTCCTCTAAGGATCTGCCCGAGTTTTCAGCAACCCTGGGTATATCCACACGATAAATTTTAAGCGGAATCCCCAGCCTTTCACAGAATGATCTGCAAAATTCCTCGTCTCTGTCGCTTTCTTCGCCTCTTATGCAATGATTGATATGAACGGCGTCAAGGGAAATTTCAAGTTCTTCTTTAAGCTTATTGAGAATATGCAGAAGGCATATACTGTCTGCGCCGCCTGATAAAGCTGCTGTGACCCTGTCGCCTTTTTTTATCATATTGTATTCTTTTATAGTATTTATTACCGTTTCTGTCAAGTCTTAACCCTCCGGCGGCGAATTAAAGTCGGCGTTTGAAAATCTGGTGAACTGACCGTCCCATATAAGCTTTACAGTTCCTGTTTCACCATGACGATTTTTTGCAACTATACATTCAGAAATATTTGGTTCTGCGCTTTCTTTATTATAGTATGCGTCCCTGTAAAGAAACATAACAATATCTGCGTCCTGTTCTATTGAGCCTGAATCTCTCAGGTCTGATAAAAGAGGTCTTTTATCAGGTCTGCTCTCAACTCCACGACTCAGCTGTGAAAGCAGTATTACCGGTACGTCAAGCTCTTTTGCAAGAATTTTCAGATTTCTTGTGATTTCCTGTACTCTCAGAACCATATTTTCGGATTTTATGGTAGAGCCTAAAAGCTGTAAATAGTCGATGACCACAAGACCGAGATTTTTTACTCTTCTGAGTTTTGCTTTTATCTGCGGCACATTAGTGCCCGCCGTATCGTCAAGATATATAGGCATGCCGCAGAGTACATCTGCGCTTGATGCGAGCCTTACCCAGTCATTATCCGACAAAAATCCGCTTCTGAGCTTATTTGAATCTACCAAAGCTTCAGTAGAAAGCATTCTGGTCGCAAGCTGTTCCTTTGACATTTCAAGTGAAAATACAGCCACGTCCTTTCCGGCTCTTCTTGCAACATTTGAAGCAATGTTAAGGGCAAATGAGGTTTTACCCATACCCGGACGGGCGGCAATAATAATAAGGTCGGATTTATTAAGACCGGTTGTTATTGTATCAAGCAGAGTAAATCCTGTTTTTGCTCCCAGATATTTATCCTTATCCGGACCGGAAATTTTCTGAAGCCTGTCCCATGATTCAAAAACAACGTCGCTTATAGGGGTAAGTCCCGTAACGTCCTTGCCCTGTCTTATGTCAAATATTTTCTGTTCTGCCGAATCAAGCAGTACCTGTGCGGAATTCTGATCAAGAGCTATCTCATGAAGAAGCTCTCTTGCAACTATCGCCAGGCTTCGTATATAATACTTTTCGGCAACTATCCGGCAATAGCTGTCTATATTATCTACGGATGGAACCATATTTACAAGAGAAGCAAGATAATTTCTTCCTTCCTGAGCCGTCTCAAAGATTTTCTCCTTGACCGCTTCGTTTAATACGGTGATAACGTCCGCCTGTATTCCCGAGGTAAACATTCTGAGCATTACAGTAAACAGCGCTTTGTGCTGCTGTGTAAAAAAGCTTTCCGGCTTTACTGTTTCCAGAACGCTTGAAATAACCGTCTGGTCTATTAATATTGCACCCAGGATAGTCTGTTCCGCCTCAAGACTATAGGGCAGCTCCTTATCGCCAAACTCCTCGTATTCCATTTTATTCCTCCGTTACATTTACCGTCACCTTTGCGGTAACTCCCGGATATAATTTGATCTCAGCTTCGTATGCGCCGAAATTCTTAATGTCAGTTTTAAGAATAATTTTTTTCTTGTCAATTTTTTTGCCGAACTGTTTTTCGATAAGATCGGCAATATTTCCGGCAGTGATCGAGCCAAAGAGTCTGCCGCCGCTGCCTGCTTTGGCTACAGCCTTTACTGTTTTTCCGTTGACAGCTGACGCAATATCCTCCGCATTCTGTTTTTCAACATCTTTTTTATGTTGTGCCGACGCCTTCTGACCGTCTAAAAGATTCATGTTTTTTGCGGTTGCCTCAACAGCAAGTCCCTTTCCAATTAAAAAATTTCTTGCATATCCGTCGGATACGTTTTTGACTTCGCCCTTTTTACCAGAGCCTTTTACGTCCTGTAAAAAAATAACCTTCATAATATTTTTCTCCTGTCAATTTGAATTTATAGCTTCGTAAAGCATTTTTTTAGCCTGTTCTATTGAAACATTTTCAAGCTGTGCTGCCGCCATAGTCTGATGACCGCCGCCGCCTAAGCTTTCCATAATAACCTGAACGTTTATTATCCCCAAAGACCTTGCGGATATATTAATGGTATTTCCCGTTTTATAAATAACGAAAGAAGCATCCACATTCTGTATGCTCAGAAGCTCGTCTGCCGCTTGGGGAGCGATTATTCTTATATCGCTGCTTTCCTTTTCAGCAGCAGCTACTGCGCAGTTGTTGACTATCTCAGCCGACGAGATAAGCTGAGATTTTTTCTTATAGGAATCGATTGAGCTTGTAAAAAGGCTTTTCACCTTTATGGTATCTGCTCCGTTTTTTCGCAGATATGCCGCCGCTTCAAATGTTCTTACGCCTGTCCTCATAACAAAATTTTTTGTGTCCAGCATGATTCCCGCAAGAAGAGCCTCTGATAAAGTCTGAGAAAGTGAATTGAGATTTTTAAAATACTGAATTATTTCCGTTACCATTTCCGAAGCTGATGAAGCGTATGGCTCATGGTGAAAGATAACGGCGTCGTTTATGAAATTCACTGATTTTCTGTGATGGTCTATGACCACCTTCTGAGCCGCACGCTCAAAAATCTTCCGGCTTTCCAACATTTCAGCGTTATGGGTGTCAACAATAATAAGAAGGCATGACTGGTCAAAATCAGCTTCTGCTTCTTCCGTTGAGATAATAAGTCCCGGGTGTTCGGCTTCTATTTTGTCAATAAGCATACCAGAAAGATTTTTCTGAAAATCCACCACATAATATGCGGTTTTTCCCAGTTGTCTTATTGCTCCTGCAAGTCCTGCGCCTGCTCCGACAGCGTCAAGGTCGGCAAATCTGTGTCCCATTATGTAGACGTCGCCGCTTGAACTGATGATTTCCTGAAGCGCATTGGAAATGATACGGGATTTTGCCTTTGATTTTTTTTCAACGCCCTTTGCCACGCCGCCGAAAAATCTGAAGCCGTTTTCAGTCTTAACGGCCGCCTGGTCTCCGCCTCTTCCAAGGCACATATCCAGAGCCTGCTTTGCATAGCCTTCGTTTTCCTCTAATGTTTCTCCGCCTCTTCCCACGCCTATGGAAAATGTTATGATATTGCTTTTATTTCCTACGGTAATATTTCTTGCGCTGTCTAAAATATTGAATTTTTCCCCGATTATCTCGTTGAGATGCTGTTCCTCGATAACGGCTATAAATTTATAGCTTCCAAGCTTTCTCAGCACGCCAGTGGTTTTTGACATGAATTTTTCTAAAAGCGTTTCTATTGCAGCAGAAACCTGAGCCTTTTCGCTTTCCTTGAAATTCTGCAAAACGTCCTCGCAGTTGTCTATGACCAGCAGTGCCACTACCGGACGGGTTCTTTTGTATTTGTTGAACAGTTCTACAAATTCCGTAATATCTGTAAAGCTGAGATATATAAGATTTTTATTTTCAGCGCCTATGGGGACACAGGTTATTTTATATATCCTGTTGTTATATTCGGTTTTGGCAATACTTTCAGCCAGCAGCATTTTCATATCCACTCCCAGAGCTTTGCCGATATCGCAGCCGAAAGCGTCGTCGTCCTTCATTATCTGCGTATCGAATTCCCTATTGCACCACAATATCTCATATTTATCCCCCAGAATGACCACGGGATTTTCGGCGTAATAAAGCACCTTGTTTCCGGCAATATTTACAGCATCGTTAAGCTCTGCAATACGTCTTATGGAGCTTTTTTGGTATATAATTATCTCTGCGATTAAAGCTGCCATAAAAACGACCGACATAATAATCGAAATAATACATTTTTCCTGGCTGTATTCATTCAGCATAAAAGCCGATACCGCACACGATGCTCCAAGCAGAATTGCCGTGATTACAAATCCCAGCGGAAACTTCTTTTTCAATCAGTTCACCTCCGAAAATCAAATCTCCATAATAATCGGTAATATCATAGGACTGCGCTTAGTTTTTTCGTAAATATAATCGGAAAGATCGTCTCTCATACGGGTTTTTATATAATTCCATTCTCTGAAATCCTGAGACGAGCATGATCTCAGAGTATGCTCCAGCACTGCCTTTGCGCTGTCGATAAGCTCCTCGGATTCTCTTACATAAACAAATCCTCTTGATATAATATCCGGTCCTGATACAAGGGTATTTGAGGCTCTTTCAATACCGATGACAACAATAATAAGACCGTCCTGAGCCAGATGCTTTCGATCTCTGAGCACGATAGAGCCAACGTCTCCGACACCAAGTCCGTCAACCAATATCTTACCTGCGGGCACCTGAGATACAACACCTATCTTAGTGCCGTCTGTTTCAATAACGTTTCCTATCTCGCCGATAATGATATTTTCCTCCGGCATTCCCAGCTCTTTAGCAAGCTCTGCATGCTTTTTAAGGTGCTTATACTCTCCGTGAACGGGAATAAAGAATTTCGGCTTTGTAAGCGCCTGTATAAGCTTTAATTCCTCTCTGCATGCATGCCCCGAAACATGTACCTCGTACATAGCCTCGTAAACAACCTGTGCCCCGGATTTCATAAGCTCGTTTACCACCTTTGTGACAAACTTTTCATTTCCAGGAATAGGCGTTGCGGAAATTATAATAAAATCGTTTGGCGTAATGTTGACCTTTTTGTGGTCGTTCATCGCCATTCTTGTAAGCGCCGACATAGGTTCGCCCTGGCTGCCGGTAGTAATAAGCACTATCTCCGAAGAGGTATAGCGGTTCATCATATCAATGTCGATAATAATTCCCTTGGGAACGTCAAGGTATCCCAGCTCTATGGCAGTGGTTATAACGTTTACCATACTTCTTCCGAATACTGCCACTTTTCTGCCATAGCGTTTTGCGCAGTCTACTATCTGTTGTATTCTATGAATATTAGACGAGAATGTTGCAATTATGATTCTTTTCCCCTCGCCCTTAGCAAAAAGCTTTTCAAAGGATTCACCCACCGTTCTTTCCGACTGGGTGTATCCCTGTCTTTCAGCGTTGGTCGAATCCGCCATAAGAGCCAGAACCCCCTTGCTGCCCAGCTCGCCGAATCTTACCAGGTCTATTATTTCGCCGTTTATAGGACTGTAATCCACCTTGAAGTCGCCGGTATGAACAATAACTCCTGCCGGTGTATGGATAGCCATTCCTACAGCGTCGGGAATAGAGTGATTTACCTTTATAAATTCTACCGCCATGCATCCCATTTTTATGGTTTTTCTGGGAGCGGTAACAATAAGCTTTACCTTTCCCGAAAGACCATGCTCTTTAAGTTTTCCATCCACAAGAGCCAATGTGAGCTTTGTACCGTATACCGGAATATTGATTTTCTTTAAAAGGTATGCAAGACCGCCGATATGATCCTCGTGTCCATGAGTCAGAACTATTCCTCTTATCTTATCACTGTTTTTTTCTATATAAGTAAAATCCGGTATTACAATGTCTACACCGGGCATTTCCGTATCTGGAAAAGCGAGTCCGCAGTCGATTATAAACATATCGTTACAGCATTCAATAACGGTCATGTTTTTGCCGATTTCGTTAAGTCCTCCCAGTGGAATGATTTTTACCGGAGTTTTTCTTTGTTCCTTTGCGTCTTTTTTCTGATTAGGTGAAGCGGTTGTTTTGTTGCTGTTATAATTTTTAACGTTTCCATTCCTTTCGCCCTTTCTGAAAAATCTTCTTTGATTGTCATGAGATGCTTTTGTCTGATTATTTTCCAATTCTTTACCTCTCTTTTCTTTATCCGACATTTTCAAACAATTTTAAACGATCGCTGTTCAAGGCGAAGCCACGTTAAAGCCGCCATAAACCTAAAGCATTATTTATAAGATTGTCAGAATCGTTAAAACTGTTAAAATTATTAAAATATCGTCTGTTTATAATTTGCCGGCTTTGAATGACTTTTTGTAAATTTTTTTAAAAAGTAGAAATACATTTTGACAAATGTGGACAGACTGACTTTCATGCCGGAGCTTGCGGATAACTATCATAATTCATATGATATTTTATGTATGAATTTTTCAGACCCAATGTCGAACAGTCTGAAAATCAAGGCATGCTTTTTGCGGCACAGCCTTAAGGCAACACCGCCCAAAGACCGCCCAGAGGCTTTGCACGTCATCTGCTTGGATATTTTCCGTCATATTACACATAAATTTCTTGACATACGTCAGTATGCCTGCAAAATTTATGTGCAATCTGACGAAAAATCTTACTGCGCATCTGACGCACAATCTTTGTGCGGTATTGCCTTAAATTTATATACAGGCATTTTCCATGCCTTCGTACCGTAATAAAAAATCTGTTCTGCCGGAAGTTATCCCGGCAGCAGTTTGAGTTTTAATTCGTGCGCATATATACATATCTATTATACGCAATAAAAAATAAAAAGTCAATAATAATTTTGTACATAAAACAGTCTTAAAACAGCTTCTAAAATGTATCTTTTTTAAGCTTGTCCTCTATATTGGCGCATAATTCCGCTGCTATCTCCATAGAACGGCTCTCGGCGTTAAGCCATATTCCGTTGCCGGAGGCCGAAGGCTTCATAACTATTCTGCTGTCATTTTTAGCAAAAGCTGCACCGTCCGGCGTTCTTTTATCATCAAAATGGCTGAATATCCTCTGTGTTTTTTCCTTTTCGAGCTCGATAAATCTTTTTGAAGTATAAAATTCAGGAATCCTTTTGCGTATTTCGACAAAATCAGATTTTATTTCCGAAAGATAGTTTAAAGCTGATGCCGCAAGATATAATCCGTCAAGAGTAAAACGCTGCTTTACCGCAAGCTCTCTTGCGAAATTATCGCTTTCTCCGTCAGGATTCATATAATATCTGTGTATTTTTTTCCCGAAGCCTGCCGCAAACTTATCTGCCGAATAAGGAAATTCAAAAGGTAGGGCTATGTCGCAGCCTTTTTCAAGCAGTTCAAGACAGCATATGAACATAAGCTCCTCCATAGAGACAAAACCGCTTTTTTCCGAGAATGCCGAAGCTTTTGTGCCGTCCGAGCTGAGAGAGACGACCAGTTCTTCTTTTCCGGATGCCGGAAAAGAAAATTTTTGCATAACCTTTCCAGAATCGCTTATCTTTACTGAATAAGGACAGTTATCGGGAAAAATATCATTTATTTTATTTTTATATACAAATTTAAATCCGCTTCCGCCAATAAGTTCTCCTTCCGGGATACGAGTTTCTCCCGATTTACTGCGCAGCTGATCTTCAAGGATATTCTTATGTTTTTTGCTTATTATTATACCACCCTTTGAGCGTATATCCACCTTTATAAGAGGGTCGTCCTTGATATACATGCATAATTCACAGTCGCATACTTCTGAGGCATAAAACACTTCGGTTTCAAGGCATTCCCCTAAGTATACCGCTTCCGAGCCGCCTGAGATAATACCGGATATAACGGCAAGTTCTGCGCTTAACCTGTTGCTGTCACGTCCTATCGCTATTCTTTTGGCGCAGTTTGAAGCCGCTTTGCCTATTAAAACTGCCTGTTCGGGAGAATATGCTCCCAGGATTCTGTTGTCCTGAAAAATCGCATTCATTTTATTTCCGCCTTTCCATTATAAATAGATATTTTCTCATAATAGAAATATTGAGCAAAGAATATATGCTTATTCAATTTTCAGGAAAAAATGCATAGCATTTATCTGACTGCGCAATCTGCACGCTTCCTTAAAGATAGTAACCCACAAACCATACTATATTGCCTGAGAAATACTTTTTTCGATTTATTGACTTTTTTAATTTAAAGTGATATACTATACTTATAGAACGATTTCCAGGCAGAAATAAAAACATCTGCCATAAAATTCGACAGAAAGAGTATTGAATATGAAAATTTTAATTGTAGGACTTGGTCTTATCGGTGGTTCTTACTGCAAGGCCATAACAAGCTATACCGACCATGAGGTATATGGACTTGATACCGCCCCTCATGTGATAGAAGCCGCAAAAAAATGCGGATGCATAAAAGATGGCGCAGCAGTATCAAATCTGAAAAGCTTTGATATGGTAATTGTCTGCCTTCATCCTATTCCTGCCGAAAAATTCATGAAGGATAATATTGAAAACTTCAAAAAAGGCTGTATACTTTCCGACGTATGCGGTATAAAGGGAACTATGAGCATAGAAATGACTGCCTTTTCCGCCGTTTTCGGTATTCATTATGTGGGTACTCACCCTATGGCGGGCAAGGAACATTTCGGCTTTGAATATTCCGATGGTTCACTGTTTATAGGCGCAAATTTTATTGTTACACCTACAAGCCAGACAGATAAAGATTCCCTGCTTGCCGTAGAACGGCTTGCCAAGCAAATGGGGTTTGGTCAGATAGTGGAAAGTACTCCCTGCGACCATGATAGTATAATTGCATATACCTCTCAGCTTGCGCATGTGGTATCAAGCGCTTATGTAAAAAGTCCGACTATGCAAAAGGAGCTGGGCTTCAGCGCCGGAAGCTTTAAGGATATGACAAGGATCGCCACACTTAACGAATCAATGTGGACAAGCCTTTTTCTTGCAAATAAAGACTGCCTGCTGTTTGAAATAGACGAGCTTATAAAGCATCTTTCCGAATACAGAAATGCTATTTCCGAAAATAACAGCGAAGCTTTGGAAAAGCTGCTTAAAGATGGCAGGATCTTAAAAGAAGAAAATATAAAAAACAGAACCAAAGAAAAAGAATAATTAAGAATAAGAACCGCACAATACTTTCCGAAAGAATTGTGCGGTTATCATCTTAGAATAATCAATAAAAATTATGAACAAAAATAATTTAAGCGAAATATATGTCGGCTGGAATCCCTGGCACGGCTGCACAAAAATAAGTCCCGGCTGTAAATATTGCTATGTTTACCGTCAGGACGAAATGTACGGCAGCGTTACAAATAGCAGTCTATGCAGCAAAAACGCCGCTTTTGACCTGCCTGTAAAGAAAAATCGCTGGGGCAGTTATAAAATCCCTTCGGGAAAAATAATATTTACCTGCTTTACCTCTGATTTTTTGCTGGCGGACGCAGATGAATGGCGTGATGAATGCTGGAGAATGATGAGGATACGCAGCGACTGTATGTTTTACTTTTTTACAAAAAGAATAGATCGGTTAAAGGAATACCTTCCGCCCGACTGGAACGATGGATATGATAATGTTATAATTGGCTGTACCATTGAAAATCAGGACAGAGCCGATTATAGACTGCCGATTTTTCTTTCCTTGCCGATAAAGCATAAAACAATTATCGCTGCTCCTTTACTGGAAAATATATTTATTTCCGATTATCTCGATTCAAGTATTGAGGAGGTTTCGGTAGGCGGCGAATCTGGTATGTATGCAAGACCCTGCAATTATGACTGGATATTAAATTTAAGAGAGCAATGTATTCAGAAGGATATACCATTTAATTTTCATCAGACTGGTGCAAATTTTATAAAAGACAAAAGGCTATACCGAATAAAGCGTAGGTATCAGAAATCACAGGCTCAGAAGGCCAATATAAATTATAAAATAGGAAAATTCTCTATTCCAGAAGCCGCCTTGAGTAATTTAATGCAGGGCGGCTGTCCAGACTCGGAATCTTTTAGGGAATTGACACTTTTTGACATGTGGGAGGATTAATAAAAATGAAAAAACAAGAAATTATAAAAAGGTATGCTCTGCTTGTTATAGGATTGTTTTTTTCAGCAATAGGCGTGGCAGTTACTAAACACGGAGCACTGGGCGTTTCACCCATATCATCGGTTTCAAACATATTAAGCTGTAAATTTACCACTTTTTCTCTCGGGACATGGCTTATCATATGGAATGGCATTTTGATTGCCGGACAGGTTCTGCTTCTGCGGAAAAGATTTCGTATTTTTCAGTTGCTTCAGATCCCTATTTCGTTTTTATTTGGCTATTTTACCGATTTCGGACTGTGGTGTATATCCGATATTCCCGTTGACAGTTACATTGTACAGATAATTCTTGTAATAGCAGGAATCGTTATTCTCGGCTTCGGCATTTCGATAACGGTGATCGCAGATGTTGTAATGAACTCAGGTGAAGCCTTTGTCAATGCTGTTTCGGATATTTCCCATAAAAATTTCGGAAATATAAAAATTGTATTCGATATAGGCTGTGTTATTGCATCGGTTATTTTGTCGCTTATATTTTTTGATTTTAAAATTATTGAAATACGTGAAGGCACGATTATTGCCGCTTTACTTACAGGACTGGCCGTGAAATTTTTTAATAAGCTTCTTAAAAATCCATTGGAAAAATTTATTTTATAAAATTATCAAGGAATTACAATATCAGCATGGCTTCCATCATATGAATTTTTTCGGATTACTATCTGATTTTCTATTCTGTCTTTAAGGGTCGAAACATGGGAAATAATTCCTAAAAGGCGGTTTTTTCCTGCAAGGTCGGTCAGTGCGGCTATTGCCTGATTAAGGGTTTCGCCATCAAGCGAACCAAAGCCCTCGTCTACAAACATAGCGTCTATCTGTATTCCACCGGCATTGCACTGGACCTCGTCTGAAAGTCCCAACGCAAGAGCAAGGGACGCTAAAAAGCTTTCTCCACCCGAAAGAGTCCGCACACTCCGTTCAGTACCGTTGCAATGGTCGATAACGTCAAGCTCCAGACCGCTTTTCATTCTGTTATCCAGAGCTTCACGGCGGCGCTTCAATTCATACTGACCGTCTGTCATAACAACAAGACGGCTGTTTGCACGAGCAATTATCCTGTCAAAATAGCTTATCTGAACGTAAGTTTCAAGCATTACCTTTTCCTTACCGTTTACATTTCCCGTCACCGTATCAGAAAGGTCTCTGAGCCACCTCAGCTCATGATTCAGCCTTTCTGATTTTGTCATTTCTTCACGAATGCGCTCAAGGGCTAATTTATTGGCAGTCATTCTCGAACGGATATTCTCCTGTTCATCGACTGCTTTTTGCTTTTTCTGGATAAGCTCGTCCTTATGTTTTTTTATTTTTTCCACTTCCGCCATATCTGTTTGGTTGGTCTGTTCTCTGAGCTGTTCTATCCTGCCCTTTAATTCTGTCTGGGATTGGCTGCATCGGAAATATTCGTTCTGAGCAGCTTCTATATCCTTATTTATTTTAATTTTTCTTGCTATAAGCAAATTCTTGCTTTCCTCAGCTTTTTCACGGCTTTCAAATTTAAGACCATTTTGCAGAATATAAAGACGATTTGAACTTTCATCGACTTTAGTCTCCACAGACGCCTCTTCTATTGCGTATCTGTCGGATTTTTTTACAATATCCTCAAACTTGCGCTCTAAATTAGGTATTTCCTTACTGATTTTGTTTTTAAGGTTTATGCGTTTTTCTTCAGCGTTTATTTTTTGTGTAAGCTCGGCAATTTTCTGCTCTGATTCTTTAAGTAAAGCTGTTATTTTATCCTCCTGCTGGTCAATACTGATATTGAATTTATCGGCGCTCTCACGAAGGTTTTCTTCTGTAGCCGACATTATTCCAAGGATTTCTCCTGCCTTAGCGCTTTTGCTCAATGCAGTTTCAGCCGCATCGTCCCGCTCTTTTTTTAGTTGTTCAAGTTCAGCCTTTGTAGGAGCGCTCTGTGAATGTTCTGCCGGAGACGGGTGCGCCAATGAGCCGCAGACCGGACAGGGTTCTCCCTCCATAAGAGTCGTCGCAAGTATTCCTGCCTGCTCGTCTAAAAACGCATGGTGAGCCTTATTGTATTTTTCTTCAAGCATAGCCGCTCTATCTGATGCTTCAAGATAATTTTGCTGCTCGGTCTTTAATCTTTCATATAATTTTTTATATTCGTTGAACCTTTCATTGAGTTCTTCAAGCTGACCTCTCCGAATTTCTTCCGTTTCCTTTTCATGAATAAGCTTTTCCTTTTGCTCGCCTGTATTTTCGAGCTTTTTAAGTTCGCCCCTTAGATTTTCAAGCTCTTCATTTAAATCCTTCCTTTTCTTTTCGATAATAAGCCGTTCTTTTTTTAATTTTTCGTACTCATGCCTATTATCGTCGATTTCTTTTTTTAATTTTTCTGCCTCTTCATATCCGGGACGTTCAGCGTCGATAATTGCAATATATCTGTCTACCGATTCAAGCTCCGGCAAAAAGCCTTTTGCCTCTTCAAGCGCTTTTTGCCTCTTTATAAGCTCTTTATTTCTTTCGTCGTAATTTTTTTGCGTATTTTCCAACTCCGCCAAAAGCTTTTTCTTTTCAAGTATCTTTCCAAGCTCTTCGTTTACAATACCTGTTTCCGCTTCAATTTTTTCAATCTCAGCAATTATTTCACCGTTCAGGCTTGCGTCATGATCTATAAGAGCTTCAATATGTACAGAAATATCTGATTCTGGCATTTCACCTGCAATTATGCGCCTGATGCAGTCAATATCTTCATAGTTATCATGACAGACTATTCCTGTGGAATAATGCTTTATCCTGTCCTCAGCAGCTTTATACTGATTTTCGGTATCATTCGCCATACTTTTTATTCTGTCCTGAAGTATCTGGTAGTACTCGGTTTTAAAAAGCTTTCTGAAAATTTTCTGACGTTCAGTTGCTTCAGCAAGCAGCAGCTTCATAAAATCACCTTGCGCTATCATTGCAATCTGGGTAAACTGGTCACGGTTGATGCCAAGCAGCTTGTTTATCGCTTTAGCCACCTCGTCCGGCTTTACGACCTGTTTGCCGTCAGGATATTCCAGAATAGCCTCTGCCTTCTGCTCCACAAGACCCTCTCCACGCTTTGAAGCACGGTAATATTTCGGATTCCTTTGTATTTTATAGATTTTTCCCGCATATTTAAATGTAAGAGTCACTCTGGTCGGAGTATCAGGGTCGGCATATTTTGAACGCATCATTTCAGGCTTACGGTTGTTTCCACTCATACGTCCGTAAAGTGCGAATGTTATGGCGTCAAAAATAGTGGTTTTTCCTGCACCTGTATCTCCTGTTATAAGATAAAGTCCGCTTTCGCCCAGCTTATCCATGTCTATCTCAGTTTTTCCAGCATATGGGCCGAATGCGGATATTTCAAGCTTTAAAGGTCTCATGGCAATTCCTCCTCCCATACTTCTTTTATGAGCTTGCTTATAAATTCCAGTTGTTCTCCGCTCATGTCATGATTGTTCTGTTGCTTATAAAACTGCGCAAATATCTGTTCTGGCGGGATTTCTTTAGCAGTGGAAATATTTTCTATAACAGAACGACTTCTTGTACGGCTGTTGTCATAACCCAGCTTCATAAGCCGTGGAAAAATTTTTTTAAGCTTTCTCACAGCGTCGGGAATATCCTCTTCATCGGTAAGAGTAATAAAAGTGTAGTCATCGGTATTTATATTATCGTAAAAAGACTTGTCAGTTATTTTTTCAAAGCAGCCCTTATACTCCCTGAAATCATGCTTGGGAGCAACAGGGATTTCACTAATATCAAGAGTTCCTTTTTTTCCTATTTCGGCTATAGTGACGGATTTTTCCTGATTTATCTCAGAAGCCGAATATTTAAGCGGCGAGCCACAGTATCTGATATTTCCCACGCCCAGATTCTGCGGACGGTGGATATGTCCCAATGCAGTATAGTCAAAGGCTTCAAAAATCGAAGCGTCTATATTATTGAGGCTTCCAACGAAAAATTCCTCCGAATCGCTAAGGTATGCCCCTGTAACAAACTGATGGGTTATAAGTATGTTGCGTTGTGAGCGATTGATGTTCATTTCTTCTACCGCAATTTTTACCGCATCGTTATAGCTATTTATTTCTGCGTCCTGGTGAAATCTTCTGACCTGGCTCGGTCTTATAAACGGAAGCATATATACAAATACGCTTCCGTATTCATCACAAAGCTCTACCGGCTCAGTTTTTCCATTATATACAGGAGGCATGTATATACCGCTGTCGCTCATGATTCTGCTGCCAAAGGCTATACGCTCAGCCGAGTCATGATTTCCGGAGACAATAAAAACGTTGAGCTTGCGTTCGGAAAGTGCGTAAAGAAAATCGTCGAAAAGCATTACCGCTTCCGCCGACGGCACTGATTTATCATAAATATCTCCTGCAATAGCTACCGCCTGCGGCTTATTAGCATCAATAATACCAATTATTTTATGTAAGATGTATTCCTGCTCTTCAAGCATGGAAAATTCATTGACCCGCTTTCCAAGATGCAGGTCGGAAATATGAAGCAGTTTCATTTGTTTTTTCCTTTCATTTTTTATAGACTGTATTCGCGGATTTTTTTGTTTATTTCTTTGCAAAAGCAAAGAAATAAACAAAAATAAGAGCCTATTTCATTTCAAATTTTTCAATAATTTTTTTAGCGTCGCTGACCCTGATACCCTTTACCTTATTGACCTTTGTCAGCTCGGAATTAAAATAAAAATCCATACGGCAGCGTCCGATCTTTTCATCTATA
>CAMWXM010000013.1 GCA_947178195.1 uncultured Ruminococcus sp. | reverse complement strand
AAACTTCAATTCCTCATTAATTTATTATATATAATAGGATAATTTGATGTTATCATGGGTTGAAATTTTATCGAAAAAATCAAATTATTTTTCTTATTACTCTTGACAAATATGATAAGAATGATTATAATGATAAGAAAGGGTGTATACTATTGATGAGGTGATAAGTGTGAATTTGGTTGAAAATCTTACAAATGAGTTTAAGGAAACATATACGGATGAAATAAAAAAGACTGTTATTGCTTTTGCAAATACAGCAGGAGGGCGCATTTATATAGGTATAGCCGATGACGGAAGCGTGATAGGTATAGAGAACACGGACGAGGTAATGCTGCAAGTGTCAAATGCTGTTCGTGATGCAATACGTCCCGATGTTACAATGTTTACTTCTTATCACGTTGATAAGATAGATGATAAGAATGTATTAATCATTGATGTGCAGAAGGGCACAGCTTGCCCATACTACCTTGAAAGCAAAGGTATTCGTCCGGGTGGAGTATACGTCAGGCAGGGAGCTTCGTCTGTTCCTGCAACTTCGGCGGCTATTCTCAAAATGATCAAGGAATCCGATGGCGATAGATATGAAGCAATTCGTTGTACAAATCAGCAGCTTACCTTTGATTATGCTGAAATTGAATTTAGAAAATCCAGTATAGAATTTGGAACAAATCAGAAAAAAACATTGAAAATTATAAATGATGATAATATGTTCACAAATCTTGCGGAGCTGCTGTCTGACCAGTGTGTTCATACAATAAAGGCTGCTGTATTTGACGGAACGGAAAAGATTAATTTTAAGGACCGTACGGAATTCAGTGGTTCTGTTTTAAAACAAGTAAATGACGCTTATGATTATATTAATAGGTATAATCGCACCCGCTCGGAGTTCAAGGATATTCATCGAATTGATATACGGGATTATCCTACCCCTGCTGTAAGAGAAGCACTTCTCAATGCTGTTGTGCATCGTGATTATGCTTTCAGCGGCAGTATTTTAATAAGTATTTTTGATGATAGAATAGAGATTGTGTCTATCGGAGGACTAGTGAAGGGCATTTCTTACGATGATATGATGGTTGGTGTGTCCATTCAGAGAAATGAGAAACTTGCAAATGTTTTTTATCGTTTAAGTCTGATAGAATCTTTTGGAACAGGAATTCAGAAAATTATGCGGTCCTATAAAGAATTTTCTGTAAAGCCTCAAATTACTGTAAGTGATAATGCATTTAAAATAATATTGCCTAATTCAAATTATCATGCCAATGATTTAAATGTGTCAAATTCATATGCTGATGTGATTTTAAAATATTTATCCGAAAAAGAGTTTATAACCCGCAAAGAGGCAGAAGTAATTCTCAATGTATCACAGGCGAGTGCAGCAAGGATTTTAAAGAAACTGGTTGATGCTGGAGAACTTTGCAAAGTCGGAAACGGGAAAAATTTAAGATATATGAAAAAAATAAATAAATAAAGCAGGGGTCATAATATATTCTGTTATTTTATTGAGTGTTATCTTGTAAAACAATAGATAATAAGCGTTCTTTAATTATAACAAGCAGTGATTTAAATAATGTGAGTTTGTTGTTTTTGATTAATAATATGGAGGGGAATTGTGAAAAATGGAGAAAAATGGAAGTTAAGATTGAATTACACATTGTAGTAGTGTATAATTTAATGTGTATAGATAAATCAACGATAATATTGAATTTTACGCAACTATATGCACATATATTTAGTATCATTCAGCCTTATAATAGAAGTAAACACTGTAAGGTAATCATCAATAGACTAATATAATATCTGTATATCTATATGATAATTTTATTTGTGATTGAGGAGTGTAAAAATAATGAGTATAAGTGAAAATGGAAAAGCATTATACAAGGAAACCAGGCGAATTCTTAGAAATGCCATGAATGAGAAACAATTGGTATTATTTGTTGGATCTGGTGCATCTGTAGACTCGGGAATGCCACTATGGGGTAAAGCTGTTAAAAGTATTGCAGACGCAATGTCTTTGTCGGATAATTATGAGGACTTTTTGAAAATTCCTCAGTATTATTATAATTCCAGAGGAAAAAAAGAATATACTGAATTAATGCGAAGCATATTCCGATATGGTGATAATCTTGAAACAACAGAATTACACAAAAAGATAATTGAATTTCACACTCAGACAATTATTACAACGAATTATGATCATCTTATTGAAAAGGCTGCCGAGGAAAATAGTGAAGTTATACAGGTAATTAGTCAGGACATAGATTTACCATACAAAAAATCAGGACGAGAATTGATTAAAATGCATGGTGATTTTGAGCATGATAACTTTGTGCTTAAAGAAGATGATTATCTTCACTATTCTTCAAACTTTAAACTTATTGAAACATACATAAAATCTTTAATTGGTTCAAAGGTAGTGCTTTTTATTGGTTATTCTCTAAATGATCCGGATGTAAAGCACATTATTTCATGGGTAAAGGAAATATTGAATCAAAATTTTCAAAGGGCATACATGATTTTATCTAAAAAAGTGCCTAACGATATAGAGAAAGAGTATTTCAAAAATTTAGGTGTAAACATAATCTATACATCTGAATTAATTACGGAATGGAATGATCCTGAGTGCACTCATTCAAAACAGATTATTGATGTTCTTGAATATATATTAAAAAAAGAGAAAGAAAATATTCTTGATACTTTATACGATAATTTAAAACCATTAAAAGAACTTAATTATGTTTATGGTAAATATATTAAAAGTGCTTTTTATGAGTTCAATTTTATTTGTGACGGTACCACAATTGATTTTAGATATTATGTTGAAGATAAAGACGTTAGAGAAATGACAAAGATTCTTTGTGATTATATAGAGAGTGAAAAAATTCCTGATGGTGTAGACGAGGAAAAGCTTAATATAATAAAAACTGTGCTTGAAAAAAAACCTTTTAATATACTCCAACAGGGGGAAAGCATCAAATTTAAAACACTGGAACTAAAAAATATGGGCATCAATACTGTTGAAGATAGAATTTTTAGTTTTGATTTTCAGACATTACACAATCTGTTAGAGCAGAATACGAAGAGATTATCGTCTAAAGCGCCGGAATTGTACATGCAGCAAGCATATATCAGCGCTTGCTTAGGAGAATATTATTTAGCATATAATTGCCTGAAAAGTGCAGCGACTATCTTTTATTGCAGGAAGTCATATGTTTGGTATTTTATAGCTGAGTTTAACAGAAAATATGTTGGAAAGTTATTTGAGAATCCTGTTTTTGGAGGAATAAATTCGAACGAACGAGAACAAATAAAAATTGAAACGGATTCAATTGATCTTGAGGCAATTATTAACAGCATACCGGATTTGGGAAATAACAATAACTCTTTTTTGCGCGAGCTTATGAATTTTAATATTGTACATACTTTGTTTTACGATGTGTTTGCGGATTCAATGAAAGCAAGTGAACAAGCTAAGTCAAATTATTCTTTATTTAAAGGCAGGGCTGCCTATGAAAATCTAAAAATGAGTGTTCAAGATTATAATAGTTTTGAAATTCGAAACTATCTTATTTTGGACAGTTACAGAGAAATACATTCAATTTTTGCCCTGTATATTAGAAGCTTTTTAGCTGCATTAAATGCTGAGGCAATAAAACCGAATTCAGATAATATGACTATCGGAAATATACGTCCTGAGAGTCTAACAGACTTTGATCTTTATATAATGATTAAATACATGAGTAAATCACAATTAAAGAAACTTTTTAAGGAATATGATATAAAAATTATTCCTGTGGACAAAAATGGATTGGATTATTTAGATAAAATTTGCGAATCGGTGTGTATGTGTACCAAATATTTAAATTGTTATTCTTTTTATATAGATATATTTGCGTGCTATTTGGAACTAATTGCACACACTGAAGTGTCAGCCGATCTTTCACAGAAAATTCTTGAGTTATTATGTGAGCAAAGCGAGTATCAGTTAGAGGATTATGCGGATTCTATAAATCGACTTGTTTCAAATATTTGCAGTCGAGAATTGTATTCAAATCATAAATTGTGTGAAACAGTCAATCAACTGATAGAAAAGATAATGGATACTTCTTCGCTTGTAACTGTTTTCAGTTCTTTGCTTATAACCCTATCGTATTTCAGTTTTAAAGGTTGTTTGGCGTATAATAATGGCACAAAAATGAGACGAATCGCCAATCTGGAAAACTTTGAACTTATTACGAGGTTATATAAAAATTTGGGTATTGATGCTCAAGAGCCAATAAGAAATGTTTTTTTAGTTGGAAACCCGGTAACACGGCAATGGATTATTATATCTATTGTGAGGCTGTATCAGCAGAAATAATTAATAATGATGAGGAAACGGAAAAAAAGATATATAGCTGGATATTACAGCAATTAGCGGATAAAGAACCTAACAAGAAGGATTCGGTATCTTTTTTACCATCAAACGAATATAACTATAATGGCGTTGTTGATAATTTAATTAATTTGTATTTGAAAGAAAGCATTATTGATGTTGAAACATTAAAAACTATTGTATATATGACATCGGACGAAACTTTAAAATGGTTGATTGATTTAGATGAATTCGATTATTCTAAATTTGATTGTGATTGGCTTTTATGTTGCCATCCTGATCTTTTAGGAAAAATAGCAAAAAACAAAGCTGCAAGGAGCAATATTATTAGAATATATAAAGACAAATACAAAACTATGGTTTCAAGAAGCAAAATAAATGATATTATTATAAAATATTTTATTGTGGTTGATGAAAATATGGATGCTGTGCTTGTAGACGAAAAATAATAGTAATTATAAGGTTGGATGATTATTTTTTATTTATTATCAAAATATGCTTAAAAAAGGAAAAATAATTGCATTAAATTATGATCTGCAACCGTCTTAATTTTAAAAAATAAGGATATTATATAATGGCTGTGTGCACCTTTTTGTGCATCTAATTGGAAAAAAGACACATCAAATTACTTAAAAAGACAATAAATCTTTTACAAAAAGTACGATAAAACCACATTTCACGGCACTTTACTAAAGTAAATAATGGATAAAATTACCACAAAGAAAACGCTAAAATAATTTTAATAGCAACGGAGGTATAGAATGAGTACAGATAATTAGTAACCGCACAATTCAGCCACGACTGTACAAAAAAGAATGATTCATGATAAAATAACTCTAAAGAAGTCCATAAAGTAATAAGGACAGAAAAGGAGAAAAATGAACATGGATAAAGTAATCGAAACAAAACGAGAAGTACGGCTAATGGAATGGCGGAGGATGTATGAAGAATACTGTGCAAGTGGAAAGACGGTACAGGTATGGTGCTCCGAAAAAGATGTAAATGTAAAAACCTTCTATTATCGGCTGAGAAAAGTGCGAGAATATCTGCTGGAGCAGAGCGAAAAGCATGAGATCGTTCCGATCAGACCGGCAGATCATGCTCCTGAAAGGACGTCAACTGATGCAATCAAAATCACAGGGAACGGAATCACAATTGAACTGCCTGAAACAGTATCATCTGAGATGATGGCAGTAATCCTGAGAGGATTGCGCCAATGCTGAAAGAACTAAAAGCAGTATCAGTGTACATCGTATGCGGATACACGGATATGCGGCGTTCTATTGATGGGCTTGCTGCGATAGTACAGCAGAATTTCGGACTTGAACCATGCTCGGGAAGTCTGTTCCTGTTCTGCGGAAGAAGACGTGACCGATTGAAAGCACTGCTGTGGGAAGGAGACGGGTTTCTGCTTTTGTACAAGCGTTTGGATAACGGAGCGTTTCAATGGCCGCGCAATGGGTCGGAGGCGAAACGACTGACTTCCGAACAATACATATGGCTGATGCAGGGATTGTCAATAGAGCAGCCAAGAGCAATAAAGCACACGGAAAAACATCGTGATATTATATGAAAAACAGGGACAAAAATGTCTCTGTTTTTTTGAATAAATACTGTACTTTTCTCTGATTTTGTGGTATAATTCAGATAGCGGAAACGAAAAGAAGGAGGTGTCTGTATGAGCGTAAATGAAGTGAACGATCTCGATGAAGCAATTGCTCTGATACAGTCACTTTAGGCAGAAATAGATAAACTGAAACAGCAGAACAGCAATCTTACGGAAATGCTGGTAAAGAGCCGGAAGAAAATGTTCGGAAGATCCAGTGAGCAGTAGAAATATATCGACAACTCAGAGCAGATGTCCCTGTTTAACGAAGCAGAAAAGGAATATACAGCCGCAGTGTCTGAGCCAACAAGGGAGACTCTTGTTGCAGCACACACCCGAAAGAAAAAGCGCACCAAAGCAGAGATCACTGCAAATGTGAAGCATATCAGACAGGTCTGTGAAATGGAAAATCCTGTATGTGAAGAATGCGGCGGGGATCTGACTTGTATCGGTGAGGAGCTTGTTCGCAGTGAACTGAATATCATTCCTGCGCAGATGTATGTAGTAGACATTTACCGAAAGGTCTACAAGTGTACTCACTGTGCAGACGATGAACTTACCAATATCTTTAAGGCTCCGGTACCTGTTTCTGTCATGAAGAAAAGTATGGCAACAGCAGGAACTGTAGCATACGTTATGCAGCAGAAATATCAGCTTGGAATACCGCTGTACCGTCAGGAGAAGTATTTAAAAGCTGAGGGTATTGAAATCGGCAGAAATACGCTTGCAAACTGGATAATCCGCAGTTCAAAATGGTTTGAACCGCTGTGGAACAGAATGAAGGAACTTCTTTTGCAGGAGAAGGTTATCCATGCAGATGAAACTCCGCTGAGAGTTCTGAAACGTGACGGAAAGCAGGTGGATTCACAGTCGAGGATGTGGGTATTCTGCAGCGGCAAGGATTCCGAAAGAAAAATGTCGCTGTATTATCACCATGCCACACGGTCGGGCAAGGTTGTTGAGAAAATCATCGGCGACTATCCCGGGTATCTCCAGACTGACGGTTATGCCGCCTACAATTCCTCAGAAAAAGCGATCCGAGTCGGCTGTTGGGCACACGCAAGACGAAAGTTCACGGAATGCCGGTCAAAAGGCGTGAATGACAAAAATTCAAAAGCAGCACAGGCACTTGAACTGATCGGCAGAATCTTTGCCGCAGATGAGGGCTTTAGGGTTATGCCTGAAGGGGAACGGAGTAAAAAACGCTCTGATATACTCAAACCTTTGCTTTATGATTACTGGGAATTTCTCGGTACTGTATAAGCTGCAAAAGGTTCAAATCTCGATAAGGCAGTACAGTATTTCCTGAATCAGAAGGAGCATCTGAATAACGTAATCCTCGACGATCGGCTTGAACTTACCAACAATCGTGCAGAGCGTGCCATAAAGCCTTTTGTCATCGGACGTAAGAACTGGTTATTTTCTGATACCGACAAGGGTGCTGATGCGAGTGCGGGATGTTACAGCATTATTGAATCTGCAAAGCTCAATAACCTCAATGTTTTCGGATATTTGACATATCTGCTGACTGAGCTTCCAAGGCTTGGCGATGTACAGGATTCAGATCAGCTCGATCACCTTATGCCATGGTCTGATTATCTCCCTGACTATTGTAAGTAATTTATTCATACCTTATCCTTAAAGCCACAGTCCATTTTGAACTGTGGCTTTTCTAGTTTAGTCTACGAGTATATTATTAGACGAATATTTATACATAATATTCGTCTTGTAAATACATCAGTGTTATTAAAATTAAAAAAGGGGTAGTTCTATGAGTGTATCATTTGATATTTTCTATGATGATGTCAACGACACACTTGAAGTGTTTCAAAATGGCTCTGCTGTTGGAATATATTCGCTATTTTCACGTTGTAATAATCAGCCGTTTGAGTATTGGTTTGCTAATATACCACAATATTGTAGTGATGAGGCTATGAGTATGACCTTAACGGCAATACCGTAAGAATGACATCTCCCACTAAGTCTGCACTGTATGTGTACAATGCCAATAACCGCCTTATCCGTGCGACTGTTCAGATCGGAAACAATGTTTCCGTTGAGGAATACAAGTACGATTATGCAGGAAATCGCATTGCTAAATCTTCCGAGGGCGAATACACTAAGTATCTGCTTGATATTAACGGTGATTTGACTTATGTGCTTGCTGAAATGGACTATGATGGCACGGAGAAGTGTTTCTACACGAGAGGCACTGACCTTGTTTCGCAGGAAAGGGACGGCAAGAAGTCGTACTATGTTTATGACGGACACGGCTCAGTTCGTGCGCTTTTCAACGAAGAAGGCAAGGTCACAGACAGATATGTTTATGACGCTTTTGGAAATCTGATTTCTTCTATTGGAAGCACTCAAAATGACTTTCTCTTTGCGGGAGAGCAGTTTGACCCGATAACAGGGCTGTACTATCTTCGTGCAAGATATATGAACCCCTCTGTAGGCATGTTCATTTCTATGGACAGCTATGACGGTTCGATTGATGATCCTGTTTCTCTGCACAAGTATCTTTATGCAAACGCTAACCCTGTTTCAAACAGCGACCCAAGCGGCTATTCTTCACTTGCAGATATGAACGCAAGTATGGGCATACAAGGAATACTCAACGACATTGGCACTATTAATGCCAAGGGTATGATTGATATGGTCAAGGGTATGTTTGGCTTTGCAAATGATATTATCTCGACTATAAAAGACGGCAAGGAACAGGGCTTAACCAAAGAAGCAATCGTTGCTAATATAGCGGCAGGACTGGTTACAAGTCTGGTGACTAATTTCTCTTGTATGCTGACAGGTCTTGGACCTGTTGGGTATGTAATTATGGGTGTGGCTGCGCTTGTAGTCGGTATGATTGCAGTTGTAAACTTTGCCGAAGGTAATACGGAAATGGGTATAGCGCAGGTTATCAACCTTGTTACCATTGTATTCTCGATGTTCAACCCAACGTGCTTCACGGGAGATACGCCTGTATATACTGATGACGGTTTGGTTTGCATTGAGGACATTTAGGTCGGCGATGAGGTTTGGGCGTACAATCCCGAAACAGGTGAAACCGAGCTTAAAGAGGTTCTGAACGTTTGGATTAAGGAAACCGATGAAATCCTCCATGTTTCAACTTCTGACGGCGAAACTATTGATACCACCACCAACCACCCATTCTATGTAGATGATAAAGGTTGGGTAGCTGCTGGCGACCTTGAAATTGGTGATACATTTGTTACCGTTGACGATGACGAGGTTGAGGTTACCGATATTGAGATTGAAAAGCTTGATGAGTTTATCCTTGTCTACAATCTTGAAATTGAGGATTTCCATACTTACTTTGTTGGTGAGTATGGCGTGTTGGTGCATAATAAGTGTGCAGGTACTGAAAATCACCATGTTGCATCTAATAAAAACAAAAAATATACTCCCTTGTTTGAACAAATCGCAAATAAATTTGATTTAGATTTAAATAAGGATTGGAATATCATAGAAGATATGTCTAATCATCATGGTCGACATAAAAATAAATATCATGAATTTGTGTTAAGCCAAATGCGTATTTTTGCCGATGAAGCGATTGATCAAGATGATTTCTTGCAAATGTTTGGTAAATTTAAAAAACTTTTGGAGGAAGATGAATATATTGGTATGATGTATTCTGCATTTTGGAAAGGATATAAATAATATGAAGGTCAGCATGAATGTAGTTATATACATTCATGCTGATTAATAAAGGGTGAAGATAAATAATGATTACAAGAAATGATTTAATAGAAATATTGAATAAGCATAACGAAATTGTAGAATATGCAGTCGAGAATTTTGATGTGTTAAAGCAAAGAGCTGATAATGCCGAAATAATCAAATATGGAACAGATTCTGTAGCTTTAGGTTGTTTGTATCCAAAAATACGAAAGAAAATCTGCAGGAGTCAATATGGTCGGTTTTTAAAAAAAATTCCCAATACAGCAAAATATACTATATATGAATTTACTGCTCAAATGACGCCTTTACGCATAAAGCGTGTCTGTGAAGAAAAATATTCCTCTTCATCGGAAACATTATATTTTTTTCAGCTTAATAACGAACTTTATGCAGTTCCTTTTTTGGGAGAAAGTAATAAATATTATATCTCAACTAATTGTTACAGGTTTACTTATAAAAATGAAAAACTAAGTCAATTTTGTCTTTTTGATAAATCCCGCGTTAATTTAATGGAATTCGATTATATAAATTATCCTCATATTCATATGGTAAAACATGATTACCTAATACTTAGGTATAATCCTCAAAAGGACTATCAATATAAAATATACGAATATGATTATGATGAAGATGATAAAGGAAAAATACTTAATTTAGTTCAGGGTAATACAAGTATAATATCTTAGAATTTAAAAGTTTTAGCCCCTGTTTCATGGCATAAGTATCTTTATGCTGATGTTAATCCTATAATGAATGTCAACCCAAGCGGTTGCAGTTCGCTTGCTGAACAAGAGGCAAGTATGGGTATTCAAGTTGATCTAAACGGAATTATTACTCCGAACGTCAAGGCTCTTTTCCCGACGACACAAGTGTGTCCACGGAATATGATGCAAGTGGCAGAATTACCAAGCAGACCGACCAGCACGGGTACAACACACGCTACACCCTTGACGGTTCGGATAATCTTATCAGCGTTACCAATGCGCAGGGTGTGACTACAAGCTATACTTGATTTACCTAATAAATAGAGTTGACAGTGAAAGAAGTGTTACCAATATTGTTGGTAAGATGTCATCTGCTGTCGATGAAAATGATAGGATAACCGTTTTATAAATACAATTGATAGGCAGGAACAGCGTTACGCTGATTACTGATATATTATTTCGCACTGACATAATATGACAGTGTGAGGAAAATAAAAAAAATGGAGTGATGTTTTATGTCAATTGCTAACAAGGATACTAAAGTATCTGTGCCGGGATTTCAGGTGGATCAGAATGTTATTTACTACGGCAATACTGCCATAAATACAAATAACATTTCTATGATATCCATATCATCTATTCCGTCAAACAAATCGTGGATTATAGCAGCAATTATTGCTTTGCTTGGACTTAAACGCTTTAGTGCCGGAGGCTGGTTTCCCTTTATAATTGCCGCAATATGGATAATTGGTGTTGTAATATATAATAGGGGGCGTGGAGAGGATCTTGCAATCAGCCTTAACTGCGGCAATACGCTTTATTTTCATTGCCGTGAACGAGATTTTTTAGAAAGAGTAGTGTCATTGGTCACCGAATGTATTAAAACCGGTTCAGAAAGCTATTTTATCAATTTTGACAGATGTGCAATAAACCGGGGAATTGCCAGAGATATTAGTGTAAAGGTGTGATTGATATGAAAGAAACATATAAAGATTGTATTGTAAACACGGGAATTGCGCACGATATTACTTTGAACATCAACGGAAACAACTCCAATTCGGAATATAGGTTTGAGGATTTGTCAAAAATGATTGATGAAATGCTTGATAAATTCGATGACAAAACGGAACGCTTGTGTGCATTGGAAGCAAAGCACTAGCACTATACGTACAAAAAAGATAAAAATAAACTAAAACAATTTATTGAAGAAAATTTTTTTACATTTTCTAACGGAACTTTTGCAACTTTAGCGGGAGGTTTGTTATTGGAAATGGTTAAAAAATTGACTGGGATTTAAAGCTGTAATCGCAGTTGCGGCGTTTCACCGATTATCTGATATGTATTTCACAAACGTGAAGATTTTCAAGGAAATGTGACGGATTCCCCAGTGGGGAATTTTTAGCTGATTTTATTATTTTATCATAACCGCTGAACCAAAAGTCAGCGGTTTTTTTCTTTGCAGAATATATCAAAAATATCTGTGATAAAACCGCAGCATATCGTGATTTTACGGTTATGCTGCGGTTTTATGTTATATTGCATTTTTCTGTATTTCCCGCTATTTATCAAACAAAATCACATACGATACTGAAGAGGAAGCAAATAAACATGTATTGACAGATTTTTTGAATTTAAAAACGAATGCAATTTATTTGTTGTGTTCTGAATATGAATTTAAAAAGATTTTGGAATTGTATTTAAATAACATAATTTATATTTTAATATCCAAATAAAGTAAAGGAAGCACAATGGCAGGAAAGATGAGTGAATGTAGTAAATTATACACGCTTTTTAAGTTGTTGGCAGACGGCAGGCTGTACGCTGCGGATGAGATCACGAATAAAATTCCCGAAATTTATTATGATATATTGAAAGTTTTGCGTTCGGAGAAAAATTCAAAGTTAGAGTACAGCAGGGAAACCGAAGTAAAGGTTTCTTTCGTTGTTTAATAAATAGGGATTAATCTCGTAGCTTTCTTTTTTACGGCTGCCGTCATGCGGGGGAGATATGCGGAAAAGATATTTTTTATCGCATAAAATCTCCAAAGCGTCTGTAACTTGTTCCTCGGGCAATTTTCGCACTGCTCTTTTTATATTTCGAAGTGAAATTATTGTCACTTCATCTCGTTTAGCTTTTGCGATTATTTTTTCAATAACATATTGAGGCGTATCATCGTAATTGTCGGCGCACATCATTTTAAGATACTGCTTTCCAAAATATTCGGATATTTCAATTGCTCCGGACATTGTTTTTACCGATACGCATTCGTTTGTACTATGTTCGCATAAGTGAAGCAGTTCTGCTATCCGCAAGGTTTTTCCCGTCAACTTTCCGAAAAATTCTCGATATTCAGCAAGGCTACCGTTATCGGACATCTGCATTTCAATTTTGTCTGCATAGCTTTCCAAAAGATCTGCGGCAGAACAGGTAAGTTTGATAAAACAATTCTCGTTATGCTGCATATTCAGCAGACGATATATTAAACGGCGATAATTTTCAACAATTGCTGCACCGTTTCCGTTATAGCTTTGTATCAGTTTCCTGCGACCTATCAAACTTTCGGGTTGACAAAACAGGAAACGGTGGGAAAAACCTTTTCCCGTAAAATTAGGGTTAGTTATGACGTTATTCAGCACTTGCGGCTGGGCGCAAATTTCAAACGTCAGCAGTGGGTGAGCACGAGTTACCGAACCGCTTTTTCTGTCGATTTTGACAGGTTCGCCGTCATATCCCGAAAGAAAAATATTCAGATTTGTAACCTTGACAGAATACATTCCCGATATAACATCAAACACACCGCCCTCCGGGGAGAGAATACCCATATTCCCGTTATTGTCTAGCATTATGGAAGCAAGCGCCTCGGCAGTAACGTCCGTGGTGATGAGTTTCAATTCTTTTTTCGGTTCAAGAGAGTTTAGTTCCTCTTGAATATCCCGAATTTCTTGTATTACGCTTCCTTTTTCAATTGCCTTGGACAGCTTTGTTTCAAGCAGCTTTTTAGTGTTTCGGTATGTTTGAAAGTCAATAAGGTGACGTTCGTTATACTCGGCTGTAAAGCTGTGTATAGGTTCGGTAACACTGCCAAACACGGCAGATTTTCGTTCTCCCGGAGGTGCTGTGATAAGCACATATAGGTTGAGTTCTTCCGACTAATAGGGACTGAAACGTATCTTGGCTTTGCCCTGCAAGCATACCGATAATGCCGCAAGTATAGCCGCTGCGGGCATATCGGGACTGACCTGTGCTGTTTTGGCAACAAAGTCCGTATAGCTTTTCAGTACTTCGGGCAATGCGTTTGTCGGAAACGGCGGGGGAATGTTGATGTTTTTTAGTGGTGTTGGAATGATGTAATTCATTTTCTTATTCCTTTCTGTTACATTTTTCTTGACATTTGCTTTTTAATGTGGTATAATATTTTTAAATGATACAAATGATATTGTATATCTATATTATATGCTATAAATTGTAGCAAGTCAATAGTTAAATGATAATTTGTGTAAATTTTGTGGCATTAAACAAAAAGGGATGTGAATTTTTATATGTTTTGGACAAAATATATTGAGTTATGCAAGAAGAATAATATCCGTCCTCGTGTTCTGGCAAGCGAATTGGGGGCTGCTCCCGCTACGGTTACACGTTGGAAAAACGGAAGTGTTCCAAATAGGGATATGCTTGAAAGTATAGCTAAACAGCTTGGTGTAACAGTTGATTTTCTGCTGAATGATGAGGAATACCCAATAAATATGAATGAAAAGCGCAGCACATTTAAAAAGCTGACGGCTCTCCCGCAGCGGTGGAACAGCCTGCACAGCGGTTCGGAGCTGACAAAACAACAACTTGTGGATATTGCTGATTTCACAAACAGTTCACTCTATTTTCTAAACAGCGAAAAGAATATTGAATATGTTCCGGACGGGAAGTATGATATTAACAATTTGCTTAATATTGAAGTGCTGTTTGAAATTCTGAATATTATGGACTCCTGTGCCGATACGGAATTTTATCGGACTTTGCAAATTCAGCTTTCGAGAATAGTTCTGTACCATTTGGAGCAACACAAGGAAAAATACAATAAAAAAAAGCTGTCTGATTGCAGACAGCTTAATACGGACAAGATGAATTTTCTTTATACCGGTATTGAAAATATAGATATAACACTGAATTATGGGTTGAATTTCTCCGATCTTTCCGCACTTTATGAGTTTACGGACTGCTCTTATGTTTATATGTTTACGGGGATAGAGGGTAGATATGATGAAATTGTTAGAATGTTCGGAAACACAAAATAAAGAAATATGCTGTTTGGCACGTTTTGTCCTTGCATTGTCCGCAGGAAAAGGCTATTATTATAAGGTATTTGGTGTATTGTCCCGATGTTCGTATTTGTTTGGTGCATAATATATTACCCTCTTCAAAGAATGCTGTTGAAGAGGGTAAATGTTAAATAATATTTAATCTGGATTATTAGTGTCACTCTGCTTTAGTGTAATTAATAAACGGATTATATTTCCACTTTGATACATAATATACTCTGTAGCATTAATATTGGCTTTGTCATGGTGTTTTGCGTAGTTGTTTATGTAATAAGTATATGCCTGTAGAATCGTTTCAAAATTTCCGCTAATTTCTTTTGGTATATTATGAGATTTTAAATAATTACCATAATCCCCCTTGTAATTTTCAAGAGATTTTGAACCACCAAAAAATTCTTGAAAAAAGGCTTCTAATGCTTTTCGGAACATATCAACCGTTTCGCTTACATTATCTTGATTCAGTTCAGAGTAATGTTTTAATGCAGATATCCATTGTTTATGAGCGTTTGGATAATCAGAAAGCCATTGTAGTGGTGCTGAAACAAGCGCTTCATCAAGTTCTTTAGCACCTTTAGGAAATATAAAACTACCGTCAGAGTCGTTAACAATTTCATATTGAATATTAAGATTTTCAAGTTCTGTTGATAGGAAGTTACGTATTAATTTGATACAATCCTTGTGGGTGATGTGTTTATGTATTGTATTGGAAAAAACAGTAAATTTATATATTAATTCGTTTAATGATATAGAATTATGCAAACTGTAATAAACTGAATATAGACATTGCTTATCTGGAGACTCACTAACTATTAAAAAGTAATCTATAAATGATGGAGTTCGATAATCAGATGTTTGTAAGACATTAAGCAAAAAATTTAATAAAGCATCAATTTTATTTCGAAGCATTTCAAATTTTTTAATGTCATTAATGCCAAGTCCGAGTTGTTCTCTGTAATCTATATATTTCATTGATGTTGAAGTCTCCTTAATAAGTTTTTAATATTATAGCATATGGATAACCTTATTTAAACTGCATTATGGTAATTTTTTGTGAATTTATATAATTAAAAGAGACCTTTTTATGTTTTCAATTTAATGATTGTTAGTTATTAAAAAGTGTCGTAAATCCGTCGTAAAAATAATTTATAATCGAAACCAAAAGGCGTAAATATGGCGTTTTAACGTGATAGAAACATTCGCCTCCAAAGCCGCTGCTCTTCATCGGTTATCTCCAAAGCGGGTAAACCTTGTCGTTTGGGGCAGATCTACACAGCCGTCAGGCTGCAAATATGTCCTCAAAGAAAATAGCCTTGGATTTTGTAAATTTCCTAACCATTCTGTGATACGATTCAACTGTATTTGCTAAAATACATTAGAGACGTCAATGTTAAATCTTCTACATGAGTGCGGCAAGTGCGGCTGCCATTTCTTCTTCCGGCGTCGTCTCACGGTTTTCGGCGCTGTCCATGCGGTTCTTTGCTTCCTGCAGCAGCCTCTCCGCCGCTTTGACAGAAGCTTCATCAACGTCCATGTTGTTTTTCTCTCCCGCCTCGCATTCATTTAGATCGGACTGTATCTTCGCTATGACTGCCTGCACCTGTGAGCGTGTCGTTGCCGCCGCAAGCATACGGGACAGTTTTCCTGCGTTAATGCCAACGCAGCCTGAGCTTTTCTCGGTTTCATCCTCCTCATTTTCCGCCTGCTCCGACTCATCCTCCTGCTCTTTTACAGCTTCTTCGGAATTCTCTTCTTCAATATCGACACACTGTTCCTGATCGGAAATCAGCTCTTCATCAGCGTACCGATCTTCCAATTCATCTGTAAGAGTTTCATGCTCCTGCGGCTGAATTTCCCGTTCATTTTCGGAAATGCTTTCGATGTATCTTTCATATCCCTCCTTTGAGACAGATACCTTGTCGCATTCATTTAAGCGGCTGTACTGCGACGTTTCCTCATCGGTGTTTTCCTTTTTTAATTTGCTGTTTCCGGATATTTTGGCATAACTGCCGTATACTCCATAATCGCCTGTTACCTTGAAATTCATATCAATTTCTCCTTTCGTTTTTCATCATTACAGACAGCGTAAAAACCCTGTCCTTTACCCTGAAATCCATTGTCCCCTGATATTTTTCCGCCGTATTTTTAATATTGGCAAGACCAATACCATGGGACTTTTTATCAGCTTTATCGGTTTCGGGAAATTCATTCCGACCACTTATCACAAGCCTTCCGTAAAAGCTGTTTTCCACCGTCAGTATCAGAAAATTTCCCTTTTGCACAGACCGCAAGCGGATAAACGTATCTGCGCTCGGTTCGTTTGCTTTCAGCTTTTTGCAAGCCTCAACAGCGTTGTCCAGAGCATTGCCTAAAATAATACCTATGTCATAGCTTTGTATTTTCAGTTCTTGTGAAAATATCAGATCATCGGCATAAATATTTATATTAGGAACATTTCTCAACGCCTCGTAATATTTCATATTTAATAAAGTGTCTGCAACGATATTTCCCGTATTAAAGCGAACATCAAGTTTTTCAAGACACCCGTCCACTTCCGAAATATACTTTTGCAGTTCGGAGGTGTTCGCACTCTTGTCGAAAAGCCGTTTTATAACAGATACTGTATTTTTCAAATCATGCTTCATACAGCGCAAATCGGAATATATACGCTCCATTTCCTCAATATGAGTCTGCAAACCCTCAATTTGCTTTTCAAGTATCATTCTGCTGCTCTTTTCGGCATTTAGACGTATCATATCCTGAAACACCTTAACACCGCACAAAATCGAAAACAGCGATAAAAGCAAAATTGCCGGTATTACTGCTGTAAGCGAAGGGTATTTTTGGTAGATCAGATTCTGAACACCGTTTTCTACGGTTACCATAATGATACGCAGCAGCATACATATCATCAAACCCACCGCTGACGGCGCAATCAAAAACAGCAGCTCGGTGATGTTTATTCCGTAAGCCTTTTCCCGAAAATCCTTAACTATCCTTCTAAGCGAAAAATACAGCAAAAGCCCCATTGCCGCATATCCGAGAACCAGTTCTCCTGTAAAAACACAGTTCATTATCAGCACAGAGGTTTCGTATGATTTCAGGCTTATATTTATGAAACTGTTCTTCAGGAGATCGTATAAAACACCGCTTAGCTTGCCGTACAAAACAGCTACTGTATATTGACTTATATCGGCAGACGCCTGAAATGCCGTCACAAGGAATACAGTGACCAAACGGAAGCCTTTATAAAAGCAAAGAGCAACCACACAAAGCATACACAGCGACAGCGATAATTTCCAGACTGCAGGTCTGCTGTTTGGTTCCCCCGCAGGTTCAATGAAACCGACGACCGACAAAACAACTGCATACAAAACCGCAGCCGAAATCCTTGCCGCCAATTTGCTTTTTTGTCTTACCTCTAAAAAACTTCCTAAAAAATATTGCAGGCAGTAACCCTTGAACAGATAAAATAACAGCGGAATGATCTCAGACACATTATACATCGGGTACGCCTCCTTTTTGAAGATACCACATATATGCCTTTACAAATTCGCCGTATTTCTTTTTAGTCAGATAAACTTTATCACCGTATACAAGTGTAATGCTTTCGTTGTCATATTCTTCAATGTACATCATATTGACAATATACGAACGGTGACAGCGGTAAAAATTCTCACCAAGCTTACTCTGAATATTTTCAAGAGTGCCGTAGATCACTATATTTTCCCTTAGTCCGACAGTATGAATTTCAAGTTTTTTGCCGTGGCTTTCAATATACAGAATATCCGACTGGTCGATAGTCAGATTTTTGGTTTTTATAAAAAGTCTGCACCTTTCTTTATTTTTATCAGCCTCCTTTTCGGCTCTGTACAGTACCTCGATCAGCTTTTTTTCGTCAATAGGTTTTAGCAGATACTGAAACGCATAAAGCTCCAGCGCTTCAAAAACGTGTTCTTTAATACCCGTAACAAAAACCAGTACAACGTCTTCCCGACGTTCTCTCAAAAGCTTTGCTGTATTGATACCGTTTATTCCATTCATTTTTATGTCGAGAAAAACAATATCAAAATTCTTTCCCGACGCAAGCAGCTCCTTCCCCGCAGCATAAGAATTAAGACTGCATTCGGGGTCGTGTTTTTTTATAAGTTCGCAAATATACTCCCTTATAGATTTATCATCATCTGCAACTGCAATATTCAAAACTTGTCACCTCTGATATAACATCCGGAGTTGCTTTCAAAAATTATATCGGCTGATAATAATATTTCTTTATAAAATTGGAACGAAACGACTGCTTTTATGGTATGAAAAGAAAATTTTATTACGGCAATACATATTTTCAAAGCAATGGATTTTTTTATTATTATACCTTATTCCAGCAAAAAAGTCCAGCATATGCCTGACTTAAAAAAATATTGTAATCTAAAAAACACAGCGGCTCATAAAAGCAGGCTCATGTCATTGACAAGAGCCTGCTCCTTTATACCTTTGTAAATACCGCCGTAACGCACATGAACCCGTCCTTTATCTCCGCAAAAATTTCTCCGTTCATTTTTCGCATAAGCTTGCTGCCGATATAAAGGCCCAAGCCGCTGCCAGTTATGTTTTCGGCATTCGCACCACGCCAGAAGCTCTCAAAAACGTGGGGCAGATCCGTGTCCGCAAGGGTGCAGCCGCTGTTGCGGACGGTTATAAGAATACAGCCGTCCTCCTCGGAAAAATTCAGCGATATACTCTTTCCGTCGCCGTATTTTACGGCGTTTTCCATAACGTTCTGCAAGACCTCAACGCTGCGGTCAATATCGCCGTTCAAAAGGCAGTCGGAAAAACCATATACCGAAAATTCCGTCCCGATAAGAGACAGCTTTTCCGTGTAGTACCCCTTTATTTTTTTCACAAGCTCCGACAGATAAAACTCTCCCATATTCACATCAAAGCTCAGAAAATCCTCCCTTGACGCAGTAACTATCTGCGAAACGTAGCTTTCTATCTCGTCTGCTTTGGCGTTAATGCTTTCCGCAATTTCAAGCTGTTTTTCACGGCTTTCATACAGTCCCTTTGACAAAGCCTTTGAGTACAGCTTTATCGCCGAAAGCGGAGTTTTTATGTCGTGGGACAGAGATAATAACAGCATTTTTTTGTCCTTTTGCAGATCAAGCTCCCGCTTTTTCTGCTGTTCAATATTTTCGCGGAGCATATCCACGCCCCAGATGAATTTCCCGAAGAACCGATTTTTGGTTTCCTTAATGGGCGTAGTAAGATTTCCCTTTGATAATTCGTAGGGAATGTCTGTCAGCCGCTCAAATGGTGCAAGTATATTGAATTTAATGTATAGCATAACGAAAATTATCAGGATTGCCATAATGCCGAGAATCACATTTACGGTAACTATAAGCCGTGTCCTGTCGCCGCCGTCAGTCCTATAATCAAAGCGGTACAGCTCGCCGTTTATTTCACGGACTGCATAGTCGCTGTCCGTACTGTAAAAATTTTCACTGTACCGTTCGATATTAATTACATATTCGCAGTCGGAAATATCAGCGTGACCATCCGCTTCAATTTGACGTGCAAGACGGTTTATCTCCACACGGTAGGGTCTGCCGCTGTCGGAATTGTCCGCTGAAAGTATAATATTTGCCGAGGCAAACAGTATCGCCAATATCCCGATCACTGCCACGAAAATTTTGTTAAACGCCTTCATATTTATAGCCTACTCCCCACACTGTCAGTATTCTTTTCGGATTTTTCGGGTCGTCCTCAATTTTCTGACGCAGCCATTTTATGTGTACGGTCAGGGTCTGCTGCTCGGAAAAGCTGTCGCTGCCCCATATCTGATTGAAAATATATTCCTTGTTCAAAGCCCTGCCCTTGTTTTCCGCCAAAAGCAGGAGCAAGTCGAATTCCTTTGCCGTCATTTCAAGCTGTACCCCGTTTTTGAAAACTGTGCGGCTGACTTTGTTTATGCGTATGTCACCATCAGTTATTTCGTCAACAGCGTATCTCCGCTTGAAGATACCGCTTATTTTCGCAAGCATTATGTCAATATCGTATGGCTTCTCAATGTAATCGTCTGCGCCCAGGTCAAGACCGCAGAGCTTGTCCTCCTTGGCGGTTTTTGCACTTACGATAAGTATGGGAAC
>CAMWXM010000012.1 GCA_947178195.1 uncultured Ruminococcus sp. | reverse complement strand
AAACAGATGAAGTAAATAATCTTAAAAGACAAGGATATAATCCGGGTAAATATTATGATTCAAACCATGTTATCAAAAGCTGTATCGACAGAATGTATCATGGTATTAACGGCTGCAGCTTTAACGAGGTTGCAAACTCCTTGAAGGATTCAGACCCTTATATGGTTCTTGCTGATTTTGATTCCTACAGAAATGCTCAAAAATATATTACTGAATGTTATAATGATAAGACAAAGTGGGCAAAAATGTCGCTTAACAACATTGCCGGTGCAGGTATATTCTCTGCTGACAGAGCTGTTACGGAATATGCTAAGGATATCTGGGGACTTTAATCACAGAAAACAAAACAAGGGCGTAAAAGCCCTTGTTTTTGCAATATAGGCTTATAGCACCTTAAAAGCCGCAAATTCAAGATTGGAGGGAATTATGACAAAAATATTTGACAGCTGGGATCCGAAATATAAAACTCCGTTCGGAGCTGTAAAACGTGGAGAAAAATGTGAATTTCATCTGAGGCTTCCTAAAAATACCGTACTCGATTTTCCGCCGATACCGATTCTTGTCGTATTCAGAACAGGATTTAAGGAGACCTTTATTGCGATGAATCTTGAAGGCGAAGAGGAGGACTGCAAGGTTTACAGCGCAAGCTATATTCCCAAAAATTCAGGAGTACATTACTATTATTTTTCTTACAAGCAAAATGGGTCAAGGAATTATGTAAAAAAAGTATCCTGCCATAACAGCGAGATAAATCACGGGGAGCTTTTCCAGCTGACCGTTTATAATGAGGATTACAGAACACCTGATTTTCTTAAAGGCGGAATTATGTATCAGATATTCCCCGACAGATTCTATAAAAGCAACAAACAGCATGAAAATGTTCCTACTGACCGTATAATGCGTGAAAACTGGGAAGATACACCTTATTACCGTCCTGACGAAAACGGACACGTCTGGAATAACGATTATTTCGGCGGCGACCTTGATGGTATCAGATACAAGCTTCCTTATCTTATCGAGTTGGGAGTTACATGTATTTATCTTAATCCTATCTTTGAATCACATGAAAATCACAGGTATAATACGGCAAATTACCGTAATGTAGACCCACTGCTGGGTACAAATGCTGATTTTAAAGAGCTTTGCGCAACTGCAAAATCATATGGTATTTCTATTATTCTTGACGGTGTATTTTCTCATACCGGAGCAGACAGTATCTATTTTAACAAATTCAATAGATATAACAGCACAGGTGCGTATAATTCAAAAGAAAGTGATTTCTTCCCGTGGTATACATTTATTAACTATCCTGATAAATACGAGGCATGGTGGGGAATCGACACACTTCCTAATGTAAACGAGAATAACGAAGCTTATACGAAATATATCTGCGGAAACGGTGGGGTTCTGGATTACTGGATAAGTCTGGGAGCGGCAGGCTATCGACTTGACGTTGCAGACGAACTTCCGGACGAATTTCTTGATAATTTAAATAAATGCGTAAAAAAACACGGTAAAGAAAAAATCATTATCGGTGAGGTATGGGAGGACGCTTCAAATAAGGAAAGCTATGGCGTTCACAGACGCTATCTAATAGGAGATCAGCTTGATTCCGTAATGAATTATCCTTTCCGTTCGGCTATTATGAATTACGTAATGGGCGGCAGTCCATTTGACTTCAGATACGCTATAATGACTATCCTTGAAAATTACCCTAAGCCATCTATTGACGTACTGATGAACAGTATCTCAACACACGATATTGAAAGAGCCATAAACGTTTTAGGCGGCGAAAGTTGTGAAGGAAAAGATAAAGATTGGATGTGTAACCATTATCTTTCTCAGGAGGAATATACCTTAGGCAAAAATCGTCTTAAATGCGCTATGGCGATACAGTTCTTCCTGCCGGGAGTTCCGTGTATATACTATGGCGATGAGGCAGGTCAGCAGGGCTATAAAGATCCGTTTAACAGACGCTGCTATCCATGGGGCAAAGAAGATAAGGAGCTTATCGAATATACAAAAATGCTTTCAAGAATCAGAAAAAGCTCTAAGGTTTTTGTTGACGGCGATTTTAAATTCCTGTATATGGACGATAATATAATTTCTTTTGCACGCTCAAGAGCCTACCGCAAAAAAGCTATGCTTATCTTTATAAATCGTTCTGATAAGGAACAGGTAATAGACAGCACAAAAATAGACTTTAAAAGATGCGAATATTACAGAACAGTAAGAGGAAATGCAAATTACGGTGAAAGCGCTGTGATCCCTCCTTATGACTTCATTGCCTATAAAATAGAGATGCCTCTAAATGAAGAATAATCAGACTAAAAAGCAGCGGCATAAAGCCGTTGCTTTTTTATGCAAGCAATATGTACGCCAATCCATCAGTGCCCTTAAATATTTAAGGCAATATCACACAAAGATTGCATGGTATTGCCTTAATAATTATGCGTTATCCTATAATTTGTTTTGCCACATCAACGGTTTCTTTTGCGTCCTTGGCGTAAAAGTCAGCGTTGATTTTTTTTGCGTATTCAGGAGTAAGAACCGCTCCGCCCACAACTATTTTACAATCTATTTTCTTTTCATGAAGAAGCTTTATGGTGTCCTCCATAGATACGAGAGTAGTGGTCATAAGCGCCGATAATCCCACAAGCTTTACCTTGTGTGTTTCAGCCGCTTCGGCCACCTTTTCGGGAGGAACATCTTTTCCCAGGTCTATAACATCATATCCGTAATTTTCAAGCAATACCTTTACTATATTTTTTCCAATATCGTGAATATCGCCTTTGACTGTTGCCAGAACAATTTTGCCCTTGCTTACCGGCGCAGAATCCGATGTTCTCATTTTTTCTCGGATAACGGCAAATGCCGCCTGTGCAGCGCCAGCCGTAAGAATAAGCTGTGGAAGGAATATTTTTCCCTTTTCAAACTGTTCTCCCGCTTTGTCAAGAGCAGGTATAAGTATATTATCCACAATGTCCATGGAATCGGAATTTTCCAACAGCTTTTCAACAGCCTTTGCACTTTCGTCCTTTAAACCATTTTCAATGGCGTAACTCAAAGAGATTTCAGAAGTATCTGCTGCTGTAGGCTGAGTTTTCTGCGGCAACTGGTTATAGGCTTCTATAAATTCCACGGAATTTTTATCCATGTTGCTCAGCAGCTTAAAGGCTCTTACTGCACCTGTCATAGCGTCGATATTGGGATTTATAATAGGCAGGTCAAGTCCGTATGTCATAGCCATTGTCAGGAAACACTGATTTATTATGGGTCTGTTAGGAAGTCCGAATGAAATATTAGAAACGCCCAGTACGGTTTTAAGTCCAAGTTCATCTTTGACTCGTTTTAATGCTTTAAGAGTTTCCATAACCGCTTCCTGCTCAGCCGAAGCGGTAAGAGTAAGGCAGTCTATAAATACGTCCTCTTTGGGTATTCCATATTCAAGAGCCCTGTTTAATATTTTTTTTGCTATTTCAAACCGCTGCTCAGCTTTCGAAGGTATGCCGTTCTGGTCGAGGGTAAGTCCAACAACTGCTGCACCGTATTTTTTTACAAGCGGCAGAACCGCTTCAAGACTTTTTTCCTCTCCGTTTACGGAATTTACAATAGGCTTTCCATTATATAACCTCAATGCGGCTTCCAGAACCTCGGGAATAGTAGAATCTATCTGTAATGGCGTGTCAGTAATGCTCTGGATCTCCTTAACGGCTTTTATCATCATATTTTTTTCGTCAATTTCGGGAAGTCCCACGTTGACATCAAGAATATCCGCCCCTGCATTGACCTGTTCAGCCGCCTGGCTTAAAATATATCCCATATCACAGCTTTTCAAAGCCTCTTTAAAAAGCTTTTTTCCAGTAGGATTTATTCTTTCTCCGATTATTCTCGGCTGGTCTATTATCACCGTTTTGGACGGCGAGCATACTGCGGCTTTTTTTTCTGACGGTATTCTCTGCACAGCGGTATCTTTAAGAGCATTTTTCAAAGCTTTTATAAAATCCGGGTTTGTTCCGCAGCAACCGCCGAGAAATTTAACTCCGTGCTCTGCTGCCGTTTTCATCTGTCCTGCAAAATCCTCCGGGCTGACATTGTATTCGTTGGTCACAGGGTCAGGAAGTCCTGCGTTAGGCTTTAGTATTACCGGCAGATCGGTCCATTTTAAAAGCTCGTCGCAAAGGGGCACAAGCTGCTCAGGACCAAGAGAGCAGTTTATTCCTATAGCGTCGACCCCCAGACCGTTTAAGGTAAGTGCCATAGAAGAAATGCTGCAGCCTGTAAAGGTACGTTGATTTTCTTCAAAGGTCATAGTACACAATATAGGCTTATCTGAATGTTCTTTCGCAGCCAGAACAGCCGCTTTTAGCTCGTAAAGGTCTGTCATTGTTTCAAAAACAATGATATCTGCATCTTTGCCAGCGATTATCTGCTCTTTGAATATGTCGTACGCTTCTTCAAATCTTAGAGTACCCGATGGCTCGAGAAGCTGTCCCACAGGACCTATATCCAGAGCGGTCAGAGCCTTGTTATTGCATGCTTTTTTTGCAATGGCTACCGCAGCCGTTATTACCTTTTCGACGCTTTCATTTTTAAGCTTATATCTGTTTGCACCGAATGTGTTTGCATAAACAATATCCGAGCCTGCACTTATATATTGCTCGTGTATATTCTGTATAAGCTTCGGGTCGGTAATATTCAGAAGCTCGGGAATACCGCCTATTTCGAGTCCGGCTTTCTGAAGCATTGTTCCCATAGCCCCATCAAGAAAAATAAAATCCTTTTTTAAAAGCTGTTTAAGATCCACAGCGTTCACCTCGTTTTCTAAAGCTGCATTTTTCACGCATGCTACAGCCGCTACAGCTTTGTCTGGTTTGTTTTATGGGTGTTTCCGATAATCCCATAACGGCTGTAACTGATTTGGACGGAATAAGCATTCCGCCGTCTGAAAGATATAATCCTATCCGCTTTCCTGCATCTGTCACATTGAGAAAGTCCGCCTGCTGACTTATAGGAAAATCCCCGTATCCGGGAGAAAATCGCCATGTCATATACATATCCGGAAATTTTTCCTTTATTTCCTTTTCAGCATTATCACATATCTGTTCTATCAGTGCGTTTGCAAGAGCGTTTGTTACAAAATGTCCGCTTATATCGGAAACCGAAAGCTTTCTTATAAGTCCGTCACAGCCTGTGCCGAGAGTCGCACACATTAAAACGGCTTTTTCACAGCCTGAGAGATGTTCTTTGATATCCTTTCCCAGAAGCGTAAGAGCTGTTTTGCAAAGAAAAACGCCCTTTTCGGTATTTTCTATATCGAAGCATCGGTAAGTATATTCGGGTTTTATTGCTTCAAGCAGCTTCCTTTCACAATCTGAAATAATGGAAAGTAAATTCTCAGAAACCTCTGTTTCTTTATGCCCCATATACCTGAGTGCTTCCGCAATATTTACCGGTTCCGGTATCATTTTTTGCTGCTCCTTATGATATTTCCCACCGATTCGCTTATGCGCTGTGCCACATATGCGTTGTTCATGGTATAAAGATGGATTCCGTCAACGCCGTTTGAAACAAGATCGACTATCTGATCCACAGCGTAAGCGATTCCGGCGTCTACCAGCGCTTCGGGGGAATGCTCGTACCTTTGTATCATTTTTACAAACTTCTGTGGAAGGCTTGCGCCGCACATGGAGACCATTCTTTCGATCTGAGCCTTGCTTGTGACGGGCATGATGCCAGCTTCGATAGGAACGTTTATTCCTGCAATTTTGGCTTTTTCAATAAAATAATAAAAGTAATTGTTATCAAAGAAAAGCTGTGAGATAAGATGCTGTGCTCCGGCATTTACCTTTTTTTTCAGGTTTAAAACGTCCGAAATAATATCTTCCGATTCTACATGTCCTTCTGGGTAGCATGCTCCAGCAATATCAAATTCGCCGTATTCCTTTATAAATTCAATAAGCTCGCTTGCGTATTTAAAATCCTTTTTTATGGGTATATCCGGATTTATATCTCCTCTGAGAGCAAGGATATTTTTAAGTCCGTGCCGCTTTAATTCTTCTAAAATTCCGGTTATTTCTTCCTTTGAGTAGTTTATGCAAGGAAGATGCACCAATGATTCTATGCCATAATCGTCCTTTATTTTCTGTGCTATCTCTATGGTTGAGTAATTGTTGGCGCTTCCTCCTGCGCCGAAGGTAACGCTTATAAAATCAGGATCGAGATACTTCAATTCCTCGATTGTTTTATAAACAGTATCTATTGACGAGCTTTTTTTAGGTGGAAATATTTCAAATGAAAAAACTGTTTTTTCTTTAAACATCTCTGTAATATTCATATTCATTTCCGTATGACTGAATCATACGCTCCTTTCTATTTGTTTAAAATATTGTCGATATTGATAAAATTCTATTTAAAACTATTTTAATCTATACTCCAGTCTATTTCTTCCATTCCGTTATCCTTTAAAAATTTGTTAGCTTTTGAAAAATGCTTACAGCCAAAAAATCCGTTATAAGCGGAAAGGGGACTGGGGTGAGCGCAGGTAAGTATAAGATGAGCCGGATTTTTTATTATCTGGGTTTTAGCTCTTGCGTTTGCTCCCCAGAGCAGGAATACCATCGGTTTTTCACGAGCGTCCAGAAGTCTTATAACATCATCGGTAAATTGCTCCCAGCCTGCATTTTTATGGCTGTTTGCCATTCCCTCACGCACCGTCAAAACGTTGTTCAACAGTAAAACTCCGTTTTTTGCCCATTTTGTAAGTTCGCCGTGTTTTCCGGTATTGTCGATTCCAAGGTCTGATTTTATTTCCTTGAAAATATTCACAAGGGACGGCGGCGGTGCGACGCCCTTTTTCACCGAAAAGCAGAGTCCGTGAGCCTGACCGATACCGTGATAGGGGTCCTGACCGATAATGACTGCTTTTACGTCACTGTAGGAGGTGTACTTTAAAGCGTTGAAAATATCGTACATTCCTGGAAAAATTCTTTGAGTCTTATATTCGTTTATTAAAAACTGCCGCAGACGAAGATAATAATCTTTTTTAAATTCGTCCTCCAGAAGCTTATCCCATTCATTATCAAATTTAACCATATCAAAACTCCTTTATTGGCTTATCGCCACTATTTATTTTAACATATTTTTTAAAATATTACAATCTATTTTTTAGCTTTTTTTATGGCATTGACATAACATATATAAAAGTGTTATAATATAATTGGTAAAACATGTCATAAAATAATTTTAAAATAAAGGAGTATTCTGTTATGGGCAATACTAATAGTTATGAAAGTCCTTTCTGTACAAGATATGCAAGCGAGGAAATGCAGTATATTTTTTCAGCTGATAAAAAATTCACCACATGGCGGCGTTTGTGGGTGGCTCTGGCAAGGGCAGAAATGAAACTGGGACTTCCGGTGACTCAGGCTCAGGTAGACCAGCTTGAAGCCAATATAGAAAATATAGATTATGAAATGGCTGCGCAAAGAGAAAAGGAAGTACGCCATGACGTTATGGCTCACGTTTATACCTATGGCAAGGCTTGTCCTGATGCGGCAGGCATTATCCATCTCGGAGCCACCTCCTGTTATGTGGGTGACAATACGGATATTATTATAATGAAAGATGCACTTAAAGTTATCCGCAGAAAATTGATAAATGTTATCGCTCAGCTTTCGGATTTTGCAATGAAGTATAAGGACATGCCTTGTCTTGCCTATACACATCTCCAGCCGGCACAGCTTACGACTATCGGCAAAAGAGCGACACTCTGGACAAACGAGCTGCTTTATGATTTAAAAGAAATCGAAAGAAAGATTTCCGACTTGCAGCTTCTTGGCTCTAAGGGCACTACTGGTACTCAGGCTTCATTTATGGAGCTTTTTGAGGGGGATACCGATAAAATTAAAAGGCTTGAAAAAATGATAGCAGAGGAAATGGGATTTGAAAGCTGCGTTCCCGTATCGGGTCAGACATATTCAAGAAAAATAGATTCATTTGTTGTCAACGCTCTTGCAGGTATTGCTCAGTCTTGCAGTAAGTTTTCAAACGATATGAGGCTTCTCCAGTCCTTCAAGGAAATGGAAGAGCCATTTGAAAAAAGTCAGATAGGCTCAAGCGCAATGGCATACAAGAGGAATCCTATGAGATGTGAGAGAATTACTTCTCTTTCAAGATATCTTATGACAGACGTTCTGAATCCAGAGTTTACCGCCGGTACTCAATGGTTTGAAAGAACTCTCGATGATTCGGCAAACAAGAGAATTTCTGTTGCCGAAGCCTTTCTTGCATGCGATGCAATTTTAAACATCATGATAAACGTTACAAGCGGAATGGTGGTTTATCCTAAAATAGTGCGCAGAAGAGTCATGGCTGAGCTGCCGTTTATGGCGACTGAAAATATAATGATGGACGCTGTTAAAAAGGGCGGAAACAGGCAGGAGCTTCATGAAAAAATAAGACAGTACTCAATGCAGGCAGGAAAGCAGGTCAAGGAGGAGGGTCTTGATAACGACCTTTGTGAAAGAATTTTAAACGACCCAATGTTTAAGATAACAAAGGAAGAAATGGAAAATATCATGAAGCCGGAAAACTTTACTGGAAGAAGCGCACAGCAAACAGAAGAATTTGTTGAAGAATTTGTAAAACCTATTCTGCAAGCCAATAAAGACATTTTAAATGAAACCTTTGAGATGAAAAATTGATTTTTTACTATAAAATTTCAAATTCCCTTGACAATTTTGATAAAAAATAATATAATAAATATAATTGTCGATACAGGATAACTTTCAAAGAATAAAGGTGACATCGCACAAGGAGCTGCTGAAAATGCGCAGTCAGATTTTTCGTTATATCGCACAAAAAAATGTGGCTTCTTATATGGTCTTTGCACAACACCTTGAATTTGCGTTTTATCAATTGTATCGTGTTTATTAAAATATTAAGATTAGGAGGCTTGAACGTGAAACAAGCAAAGAAACCCGTATTTTTCATCGTCTTTGCATTGATACTTGTTTTTACTGCGTCGGTTATTTTTGGATTCAAATATCAGTACGGCGATACTAAAAAAACGATTATCAAAGGTGTTGAAGACATTCGTTTGGGAATAGATATTCAAGGCGGCGTAGACGTAACCTTCGTACCTGCCGATGATATTGATGCAACAAACGAGCAGCTTGACTCCGTTATGGAGGTTATTAAGCAGAGACTTTCTTCATTGAGCATCAACGACTATGAGGTTTATGAAGATAACGTAAACGATCGTGTGATCGTAAGATTTCCGTGGCAGGCAGGAGAAGAAAATTTTGACCCTGAGGCCGCCGTAAAAGAGCTTGGCGAAACAGCTGTGCTTTCTTTCAGAGTTGGAACAGAGACAAACGAGGACGGCACTCCGTCAGGAGATACTGTGCTGACCGGTAAGGATATTGAAAAGGCAGAGCCGCTCCGTCAGCAGGAAACTGATGGTACATTTTCAAATGTGGTATCGTTAAAGCTTACAGATGATGCAAAAGAGATTTTCTCAAGCGTAACCTCAACTATGGCAGGTACAGGAGAGGCTATCTCAATCTGGATGGATAACGATATGATATCAGCGCCTACTGTTAATGAAGCCATTACAGACGGAAATGCGATTATTTCGGGTTCTTTTACTGCCGAAAGCGCAAAGAGCCTTGCGGATAAGATAAACGCCGGCGCTCTTCCGTTCAACCTTGAAACTGCAAGCTTCAAGACTATTTCGCCGACATTGGGTACAGGTGCTCTTAAAGCTATGGTAATAAGCGGTCTTATAGCTTTTGCGTTTATCCTTATATATATGACCTTCCTGTATAAGATTCCTGGATTTGTTGCCGCTGTCGGTATTGTAGGACAGGTTGCAGTTACATTGGCATGTATTTCGGGTTGGCTTAGCTTTTACGACAGCTCCACGCTTACGATTCCGGGTATTGCAGGTATCATACTTACCGTAGGTATGGGTGTTGACGCTAATATCATTACCGGTGAACGTATCAGAGAAGAGCTTAATTCCGGAAAAAAATTAGACGCTGCACTGCGCTCCGGCTACAAGAGAGCCTTCTCGTCAATTTTCGACGGAAACCTTACAAGCCTTATTGTTGCTATAATTCTTATGGCAGCTTTCGGTACGCCTGATAATTTCCTTGCAGGTGCGCTCAACTCAGTTCTTAGCTGGTTCGGCATAGGCGCAACTACAGAGGGTGTTATTTACTCATTCGGCTTTACGCTGTTTGTAGGTACTCTTCTGAACTTCATCATGGGCGTGTTCGCTTCAAGACTTATGGTTACTTCACTTTCTAAATTTAAATTCCTGAGAAATAAGAAGCTTTATGGAGGTGCAAGTAATGAATAATAAAGTATATGACGTTACGGGAAAGAAAAAAATTTGGTTTTTGATTTCTCTTGCACTTATAGTTGTTATTGCGGCAGTGGCTGTAATAAGAGGCGTTGAGATCGCCATTGAATTTAAGGGCGGTACTATTATTTCTTATGCCTATGAGGGTGACATTAAAACAGAGGACGCACAGTCTGAAATAGAAGATCTTCTTAAAACACCTGTTACTATTCAGGCAGGCGAAAACCTTGCCAGCAATTCAAACAGCTTTTCGATTTCTTTCAGCTATGATGAGGGTCTTTCCGCAGAGCTTCAGGGACAGCTTACAAATCTTTTAAAAGAAAAATTCCCTGATAATAAGGTGGAATTGCTTGATTCAAACGATGTAAATCCTACATCAGGACGTGAATTTTTTACAAAATGTCTTATAGCCGCTGTTTTGGCAGCAATTCTCATTATTGTTTATATCGGTCTCCGATTTAAACAAATAAGCGGCTGGTCGGCAGGTGTATGTGCCGTTATCGGACTTATCCATAACCTGATTTTCGTATTCGGAACATTTGTCGTTATGGGTTATGAAATAAATTCAAACTTTATAGCCGTTATCCTTACTATTTTAGGTTATTCGGTAAACGATACCATTGTTATATACGACCGTATAAGAGAAAATGTGCCTCTTATGCCAAAGTCAAGCATTGCCGAGGTAGTAAATGTAAGTACCTCTCAATCGCTGAGACGTTCTATCAGAACCTCTGTTACTACCGTTTCCACAATGGTTGTAGTAAGTATTGTGGCTTATATTTATGGCGTTACCTCGATTCTGTCATTCTCGATACCAATGATCGTCGGCATGATCGCAGGAACGTACTGTAGCCTTTGTATCGCTTCACCTCTCTGGGTATGGTGGAAAGAATACAGAGCTGCTTCAAAAAAGAAAAAATAATTTGCAAAAAAATCCTCCCTGCTTTTAGGTCAATACTCATAAAGAAATTTTCAAACAACTAATACGACCTATACAGCAGGCTATGAAATAGAACAGGCAGATACTTCCAAGTGAGGTATTTGCCTGTTTTTCGTTTTTATGATTTACGATATTTCTTCATATGAATTAGAATATTTATTTGCTTTCTTTCTATGAATGAGATTGATTTCAAGCACGGGAATTCTTCAACGGGAGTACGCTCATATACAAACCCATCACGATGTTCTTTTGCATATTCTAAGAAAGACGCATTGATTTCATCGAACCATTTCTTAAAGCCATTTGGGTTATCAGATATACAGCGATATCTTTTTTCTGAATTCTGACGAGGAATTGCAATACTTTTGTTTATAATTTGAGGATTTAGTCCTTTAGTAATAATACCAATTTCTTATTTTTTTTTAAAAACACTTGACATTTCTGTACTAACCGTGTATACTGTATATATACAGTAAAGAGAGGTGATACAGTGAATATATTCATTGACAACAGGAGCGGAGCACCTATTTACGACCAGATCTACAAACAAATCAAAGCTCTGATAATCAGCGGCGAGCTAAAAGAAAACGACCCGCTGCCATCGATACGCTTTCTCGCAAAGGATTTACGGATAAGCGTTGTCACAACTAAGCGGGCATATGACGAGCTTGAAAAGGAAGGCTTCATCTATACCCTGCCGGCAAAGGGCTGTTTTGTTGCTCCGAAAAATACGGAAATGCTTCGTGAGGAGAATCTGAAAAAAATCGAAGAACACATTTTTCAGATAAAACAGCTTGCAGCATCCTGTAAGCTGACCACAGAAGATATTATCGAAATGATAAAATATATTGATTAAGGAGAATTATCATGAATGCGATTGAGATCAGAAATCTTACAAAGATGTACAAGGGATTCAGCCTTACCGACCTTTCCCTGACGCTCCCCGAGGGCTGTATTATGGGACTTATCGGCGAAAACGGTGCGGGAAAAAGTACAACTATAAAGTCAATTTTGGGTATTGTACGTCCCGACAGAGGCGAGATAAAAATTTTCGGTGAGCCTGCCAATAACAAGCAGAAAAACGACATCGGCGTGGTGCTTGACGAAGTAGGTATTCCCGAACTCTTCAATATACATGAAGTGAACGCAGTAATGAAAAACAGCTTCACTAACTGGAGCGAGGGGACGTTTTTCGACTATATGAAGCGGTTTAAGCTGCCTGAAAAGAAAAAGTTCAAGACTTTTTCAAAGGGAATGAAGATGAAAATGGGTATAGCGGTCGCTCTTTCCCATAATGCAAAGTTGCTGATACTGGACGAGCCGACTAGCGGACTTGACCCGGTGGCGCGTGATGAGATCGTTGAAATCCTCAATGAGTTCACCAGAGATGAAAGTCACTCCATACTAATATCGTCCCATGTCGTCAGCGACCTTGAAAAGCTATGCGACTACATCGCTTTCATGCATAACGGCAGGCTCATGCTCTGCGAAGAAAAAGACCGTCTTTTGGAGCAGTATGGCTTTATCAACACTACCGAGGAGGGTATCAAGGAGCTTGACAGCTCGGCGATAATTGGCAAAAAAATCACAAACTGGGGAGTTGAGGCTCTTGTATACAGAGATAAGATACCCCATTCGTTCAAAGTTCAGCCCGTTACGATAGAAGAATTATTTGTGTTTATGGTCAAGGAGGAAAAGTAAATGAAAGGTTTAATGGTTAAAGAATTGATAGAGTTCAAAAAAAGATGGATAATCACAGGGATAATGATTTTGGTATTTTCGATATATTCGATTACCGTAGCTCTTCCTATGTGTCTCATTCTTCCGCCACTTCTTTCGGCTGTCGTGTTTGGCTCCTTTATTCATGAGGAACAGAGCAAGTGGCGTCTGTACTCTATCGTAATGCCCTATGGAAGAAAAAAATATGTTTCATCAAAATATTTAGCGCAGATTCTGTCACTGTTGTTTTCCATGGTTATCATTGCAATTCTTTGGGTAATTTCGTCTGTTAAAAACGGAGTCTTTGATACAGGATTATTAGTCATATTGCTCTTGTCAGCCTGTGTTGTGGGACTTATCTATCCTTTAATAATTTTTCCCATTACTATGGCATTTTCATCAAGTACGGGCAGATTATTTTTCTTAATTATAAATGGAGCTATCGGCGGTTTTAGCGGAGTGGCCATAACGGATGACGACTTTATAAATGCAGTTTCAACAAGCAAAATAACAAGCATATTGCCTTTTATCATACTTACTGTTATTGTTGCCGTGTATCTGCTTTCATGGGTACTTTCAATTAAGATTTATGAAAAAAGAGACTTATAAATGTATAAGCGACAAAGATAACAAAAACCGCAGAGAGTTCAATGTTATACTTGCAATTCTAAATAAAATCCTGTATAATTTCAATATGGGATTTACTACTGTTTTGATGTCGCTGTTTCTACTGCCGTTGCAGACTATATGAAATACGACAAAAAGAGAAAGGCTGCGTAGGCTATTCTATGCAGCCTTTACTTCAAAGATTAAAAACTTCTTTATGAGCGCCCGTCTTTTCAAGCAGGGGATTTTTGTGTTATGCATAATTTATTCAGCCAGCGCCTTTTGTATTTCCTCTTCCGTAAAGTGATAATCTCTTCCAAGTCCGATAAAATCATTGATAGACGTATATTGCTCGTAAGCATTTTTAAACTCGTCATATGATACTGCTTCGTGATTTATTTCATAAATACGCTCTTCTTCGGTTGCTACGGCGTTGTAGTTAGTAAAAAAGCCAATTTCGGTTTGCAATATAAAATCCTCGTCCAATTCATAATAGCCGCAGCTATAATAACCCTGGGATAAATTACTGCTTGTGAAAAGCTTTTTTTCGGGAGAATATCCCAAATCCCCGTAAGTACCAAGCTTATCGATATAAACCAGACCGTTTTTGAATGTATATATATAACATTCACTGGTGTGTCTTGTTCCCTCGGCAATAAACAGTTCCGGAATTCCGTCGTCTGTAACGTCATAAATTGAGAAGCAGGCATAATCATCCACTTCAGGCAGCAATCCGTAAAGAAATTTTTTATAGCATTCCTTCCAATCAGAAGCGCCGTTAAATACACCGTCAACAACTTCCTTTGACAGCTTTAAATCGCGTCCTAATCTTCTTATCGAGTTATAGGGGTCTGAATATTCGTCTGTTACGGCTTCATATTCTTCCTCAGTTACTTCAACATCGTTGATTTTATATACGGTTTCCTGTATTCCACCTGAATTATCATAAAAATAAATCAGTTCAGACATAGAACCGTCATTATTTAATCGATAATAATGGTTGTGATATTCTCCTTGTCCTGTATATCCACCGTGTAGAATATTTTTATTGGGATAAAATTGACAATTTCCCCAAGAACCGTATCCTCCTAAATCTATCAAGTAGTCTGTAAACGTATATACATTGCATGCTGCGGCGTGACAATCATCTTTTGAAATAAACAGCTCAGGAATATCGTCGTTGTTTATGTCGTATATTGAAAAAAACGCTTTGTCGGCAATATAATTATCGGAATTAATAATGTCATACAGTTTATTACGGTATGCACGCTGCCACGCCGGCATATTTTCTATTTCGGATTCTGTAGCTGAAACTGAAGCTGATACTTCTGTAACGCTTATACTGTCAACAACTTCCTGTGTGATACTTGCAGATGTGGCGGTTTCCGTATTTTCTTTATTTTCCGAGTTATCCGCACTTTTTTGCGAACAGCCTGTTATCATAAAAAGTGAAGCAATTAAAATGATGAGCTTTTTCATGTTGTCTCCTTTCTTACTATCAATAATTTTACTCCAACGCCCTTTGTATATTCTCTTTCGTAAAGGCATAATCTCTGCCAAGAGAAATAAAATCATCAATAGCCCTATATTCCTCGTAAGTATTTTTAAATTCCTCCGGTGAAACGTCCTCATGATTTATTTCATAACGAAGTTCTTCTTCGGTCGCAGCAGCTCCGGCATTTTCAAAAAAGTGCATTTCTTTCTGAAAAATATAATTTTCATCTAATTTATCGTACCCGATAGAGTGAGCGCCTTGTACAGAACATTCGTCTTCAAAAAGATTTTGTTTGGGAGAAAATCTTAAATCGCCGTAAGAACCTTTGCTGTCAATATAAAAAAGATTATTTTTAAAGGTGTATATTTTGCATGAATCGGCACGAGCACAACTATTAGAAATAAACAATTCGGGAATACCGTCGCCTGTAACATCGTAAATAGAAAAGCGGAAATAATTCTCCACCGCAGTCATCAATCCGTAAAGAAACTTTTTATAGCATTCCTTCCAATCAGATGCGCCGTTAAACACTCCGTCAACGACTTCCTTTGACAGCTTTAAATCACGTCCTAAACTTATACAATTGTCAATATCTCTATATTCTTCCTTGGCGGCATTATATTCCTCCTTGGTCATTTCAACATCGTTAATTTTATATACAGTGGTATCCCATTCTCTTCCCGAATTATCATAAAAATAAATCAGCTCAGAAATAGAACCGTCATTATTCAATCGACAATATTTGCCGTGATTTTCTCCTTGTCCCATATACCAACTGCACAATGTATTCTTGTTGGGATAAAATTGACAAAACCCTTCAGAACCGTATTCTCCTAAATCTATCAAGCAGTCAGTAAACGTATATACTTTGTTGCGGGCAAGATGATATGTTCCTTTTGAAATAAACAGCTCAGGAATATCGTCGTTGTTTATGTCGTATATTGAAAAGCAAGCTTCATCGGCATTATATTTATCGGAATTAATAAAATTATACAGTTCTTCACGATATGCACTCTGCCATGCCGGTAGGTTTTCGATTTCTGCTTCTGTTTCGGCTTCTGTCGCTAAAAGTGAAGCTGATACTTCTGTAACGCTTATACTGTCAACAGCTTCCTGTGTGATACTTGCAGATGTGGCGGTTTCCGTATTTTCTTTATTTTCCGAGTTATCCGCACTTTTTTGCGAACAGCCTGTTATCATAAAAAGTGAAGCAATTAAAATGATGAGTTTTTTCATGTTGTCTCCTTTTTGTTTTTTATCCTCAATATTTTAAGGCAATACCACACAAGCTTTGTGAGATATTGCCTTAAAAATTTTAGTTTTTAGAACCGAGCAGACGCTCTTTGGAGCGTCTGTCAATTTATAGAAATCTGGTTTTAAAATTCCCTGCTCAGATTCCGCATTCGTCATAATCCTTCCATTTATCCTCGTGATCCTTATTGCTGCTCATTTTAAAAACAATGTACGCAACAGAAGATATCATGCAAATAAGTACTGCAAGAATAGGGATAAAAACCTTAGCGTTGTTTTTCTTATTTTCGTCCATGTCAATTCTCCTTTACATTCCCATTTCGGCTTTAAGTCTTTCAAGTTCCGAATTTACCTTTGAATCGGTTTCTATTTTTTCAAACTGTTCAGCCGTATCGTCGTTTGCCATGTTGTTTTCGGCTGCTATCTCAGAAAAAGCCTGTGCTTCGGCCTCTTTCTGCATAATCTTTTCTTCCATTCTGTCGAATTTTTCCGAGGCGCTGTTAGAATCAAATCCTCCTGACGCTTTGGCAAGATTTTTCTGAGTATCTGCCATCTGCGAGCGTGCAATCAGCATAGCCTGACGGCTTTTAGCTTCCTGAAGCTTTGATTTCAGTACTTCTACCTGAGTCCTGATAGTCTCAGTCTGTTCTGAAATAGTATCATACATTTCCTTGTATTGCTGAGTATTTTTGTCAGCCTTGACTTTATTTGCAAGCGCTTTTTTTGCAAGCTCCTCATCGCCTGCCGAGAGAGCGCTTTTAGCCTTTGCTTCCCAGTCTGCTGATTTTGCGGCGGCAGCGTCATACTGATTTTTAGCTGTTCTTTCAGCAGCCATAGCCTTTCCCAGTGCCTGGGTCGAATTATTGAGTTCTTTTTGCATGTCGATAATTATCTGCTTTACCATTTTTTCAGGATCTTCCGCTTTATCAATGAGATCGTTTATGTTTGATTTGAGCAGATCGCTGAGTCTTGAAAAAATTCCCATGAGTTATAATACCTCCATTATTTTTTAAATAAATTTTTTAGAACGAGACCGCCTCCCACAGCAGTAAATCCGAACATCAAAATATAATTGAAGAGATTTCCACCTGTGAAATACAGTCGGACGCTTGTAATTACAGCAATCAATATTATGGCAATGCCTATACCGGTCACAATCCAGCCAAAAATTTTACGTTCCATCAGAAACAGCATAACTATCCCTATCAGCAGCGGTATGATGATAGTACCGTTAGGCGCTGCCCAGCTTCCAATATGATAAAAAGAGCCGAAGGAGGAAGAAACATGAACCGACTGAAAAATCCAGAAAAGTCCGGCTCCTAGAAGAACAAGACCGATTACAAATTGTAAAAGACTTCCTGAGCTGCCAGCGGAGTTATGCTTATTAGTATTTTTCATATTATCTATTTCGTTCATAAGACGCCGCTGTTCTTCTTCAAGTTTTTTTAGCTTTTTATCCATCTGTAAGCAGCCTCCCCATTAAAATCAGCTTTAAGTCAATACATCCAAAGCACATCTTTCGGCTTTGGGCAATATTACCCTTAATATTATACCTTATTTGTTTTCTTATGTCAAGTGGCAATTATGCTGTTTTTATAGGTTGAATGAGCATTGGTAAAATAATGACATTGGCGATTGTTGGTGATTTTATGGCTTTATGCAATTTATTTCTGATTATAAATAATTATCCCTCACAAAAAGTGAGGGATAAAATATTTTATAAAACTTATTTAATAATTCTTACCTTAATGATGCCGTCAACTGCGCTCATTTCTTCTGCAATTTTATCCGGTACATCGCCTGCAACGTCAAGCATTGTATAAGCGTTATCTTTCTTACTTGCATTTACCATATTATCAATATTCAGACCATCGTTACCGCATACAGAAGTGATTTTAGCGATAACATTAGGGATATTTTTATGGAGTATGCAAATTTTAGTACCTGTCGCATTCATAATAGCGTTAGGGAAGTTTACGCTGTTTTTAATGTTGCCGTTTTCGATATAATCCATAAGCTCATCAGCAGCCATAACTGCGCAGTTGTCCTCGCTTTCAGGAGTTGAAGCTCCGAGATGCGGCAGAACAATAACATTTTCAACACCTAAAACAGTATCATCTGCAAAGTCTGTTACATATTTTGCAACCTTGCCGTCAGCAATAGCCTTAACTACAGCCTCACTGTTAATAAGCTCTCCACGAGCCAAGTTGATAATACGAACGCCGTCTTTCATTGTTGAGATTTGTTCAGCGTCTATCATATTCTTTGAATCAGCAGTATAAGGAACATGAAGAGTAATATAATCGCTGTTTGTGTAAATATCGTTTATATCTGCTGTAACCTTTACTCTTGGGTTAAGATTGATAGCGGCATTTACCGAAAGGAACGGGTCGTAGCCGATAACCTTCATTCCGAGAGAAACCGCAGCGTTTGCAATTTTTCCGCCGATTGCACCAAGACCAATAACGCCGAGAGTCTTGCCATAAATTTCAGGGCCTGCAAATTTAGCTTTTCCGCCTTCGACCGTCTTTGGAGCGTCAGGAGTACCCTTAAGAGAAGCCGCCCATGCAGCAGCCTCTGTGATTTTTCTTGAAGCAAGCAAAAGCGCACAGATAGCAAGCTCTTTAACAGCATTTGCATTAGCGCCGGGTGTATTGAACACAACGATACCCTGTTCAGCACATTTGTCAACAGGAATATTATTAACACCTGCACCTGCTCTTGCAATAGCAAGAAGATTTGGTTCAAAAGTCATATCGTGCATTTTAGCAGAACGTACCATTATAGCGTCAGGACTTGAAACTTCTTCGCCAACTTTATATTTTGCGCTGTCGAATCTGTTTGTTCCTACAGCAGCGATTTTATTTAATGTTTGAATATTGTACATTTGTAATTACCTCTTTTCAGAAATATTTAATCAGGCATTTTCAGCTTCAAATTTTTTCATAAATTCAACAAGCTTTTCAACGCCTTCTACAGGCATAGCGTTGTAGATAGAAGCTCTCATACCGCCGACTGTTCTGTGACCCTTGAGGTTTTCAAATCCGGCAGCCTTAGCTTCCTTGACAAATTTAGCGTCGAGCTCTTCATTGCCTGTTACAAAAGGAACATTCATAAGCGAACGGTCTTTCTTTTCAACAGTGCCCTTGAAAAGCTTGCTGTTATCGAGAAAATCATAAAGTATAGCAGCCTTCTTTTCGTTATGCTTTTTCATAGCCTCAAGACCGCCCATCTTCTTGATCCATTTAAACACCTTGCCACAGATATAAATTCCATAGCATGGAGGAGTATTGTAAAGGGAATCAGCGTCAGCCTGAGTTTTCCATTTCAGCATTGTAGGAGTTCCGGTCAGAACATCATCGCTGATAAGGTCTTCACGGATAATAGCTATAACAACGCCGGCAGGACCAACATTTTTCTGAACGCCGCCATAGATAACGCCGTATTTTGTAACGTCAACAGGTTCTGAAAGGAAGCATGATGAAACGTCTGCAACAAGGTCTTTACCCTTTGTATCAGGGAGTTGCCAGAACTTTGTACCATAAATAGTATTGTTTTCACAGATATAAACGTAATCTGCGTCCTCAGGAATATCAAGGTTTGAACAATCAGGAATATAAGAAAATGTCTTATCAGCAGATGAAGCCACTTCAACAGCTTCGCCGTAAATTTTAGCTTCCTGGAAAGCCTTCTTTGCCCACTGACCTGTTATAATATAAGCTGCTTTTTTATTTTTCATAAGGTTCATCGGAACTGCCGCAAACTGCTGTGAAGCGCCGCCCTGAAGGAAAAGAACCTTGTAGTTATCAGGGATATTCATAAGCTCACGAATATCCTTTTCTGCGTCCTTGATAATTTCATCATAAGCCTTTGAACGGTGGCTCATTTCCATTACGGACATACCCGTACCCTTATAATCCAACATTTCCTCTGCGGCTTCTTTAAGTACTTCTTCAGGAAGTACAGCAGGACCTGCACTGAAATTATATACTCTGCTCATTATTTATAACCTCCAAGTTTAATATTTGTTAAATCCGTTCATATGCAATCAGATAACCGGATTTTTTATTTCATACCTTAATATTATAGCATTTTACGACATATAAGTCAACACCTTTATGGGTAACTTTTCTTGAATTTATACTAATTCCATATCAAACTATATACAAGATTGTCTACATGGTGATTTGGAATTAGTATTATGTGGAATATCCCCCATATTCGATCATATCGGATATGGGGGATATTCCAAAATGCTGTTTTTTACAGCAAAATGTTTATTTTAAGGAGGAATAAAGCTTTAAAACATCGGATTTTTTTGCAAATCCTTTTGAAAATGTACTTGCGCTTCCCGAAGCTATGCTCATTTTAAATGCATGTTCATAGTCTCCGCTTTCTATCCAGCCGAAAAGAAATCCTGCGACCATCGAATCGCCTGCACCTACGGAATCCACAACAATTCCTGATGGAGCGGCAGACTCATAATTGTTTCCGTTGGCTGCCGAAAGAACTGCACCGTTGCCGGCAAGAGATACCAGCACGTTTTCAGCTCCCTTGTTTTTTAACTTTTCGGCATGCTCAAGCACTTCCTGCCTGTTATCGCCCAGCGTTTTTTCTGCGACTGCGCTTAATTCGTGATGATTAGGTTTGATAAGAAACGGTTTTTGCGAAACTGCGTTCATAAGAAGGCTTCCGGCAGCATCAACGATAATTTTTACACCGCTGTCGGTATTTTTCATGATTTCGCCGTAGACATTATCGCTGATACCGTTGGGTATACTTCCGGCAAGAACAAGATAATCTCCGCTTTTAAGACGGCTTATTTTTTCAATAAGCTTTGAAATATGTTCGCTGTTTATAACCGGTCCAGAACCGTTGATTTCCGTTTCCTGTTCTGATTTTATTTTTACGTTTATCCTGGAAAGTCCGCCGACCTCTATAAAATCGCATATACAGCCAATTTTTTCGGCACGTTTTTTTATTTCCATTCCCGTAAATCCGCCTATAAAACCCAGAGCTGTATTTTCGATTCCCAGATTGCATAGCATAGCGGAAACATTTATACCCTTTCCGCCTGTTAAAATATATTCTTCCCGACTGCGGTTAGTTTCTCCCAAAGTGAGCTTGTCGGTTATCATAGCATAATCAAGGGCAGGGTTAAAGGTTACGGTATATATCATATTTTTTCCTCAGATTATTTAATGGGAGTTTTACTTTTGAATGTGGCAAATAAAACCGCATTGCTGTTTTTTATCGCATTTTTCGATTCGTTATATGCAGCCCTTGCTTTAGCTCTCTTTACCTTTTTAGCTTCCGGACTGTATTCCGCCTCGGTTTCAGTAGGACGCTTATCCTGCTGTTCAGCCACGATTTCCTTTAGCAGTGTATCATTTTCCGTATCCGAAACTGTTTCAGCTTCAGTGTTTGCCTTTGATTCATCTGCAACAGCATCTGTTTCTTCAGGCTTGATATCCTTTTCCATATCAGCAACAAGCTCTTTAGCAGATTCATAAAGCTTTTCGATTTCCGCTTCTCTTGCCTCAGTCTTATCCTTTTCAACCTGTCGTACTTCTTCTTCGGTAGGAAGCTTTGAAAGCTCGCCGCTTTTTGCAAATTCAGCGTCTACTTTTTTATATTCGTCCAGCTTTCTCAATTCACGCTGGGCTACTGCAAGCTTTGCGGAATCCGGGATATTAGGATTGCTTTTAACGGCATTTATACTTGAAAGAGCCGAACCCACAACGGACATTTTCAACCGCTGAACCTCTTCTTTGGTTTTGCAGTTTTTTAATTCACGCTCATAATTTTTCTTTTCCCGCTCCTGATTTTTTAGTTCCTGATATTTATTGGGGTCTTTGGTTCTCAGATACAGCATTTCAGCCGGAGTAAGGTCTGTTCCAGCAGCAAGCTTTGAATTTATATTCTGGAGCATTTTATCAGCCTTATGTTCTTCCTGCTGTTTTTTATAATCGGCTTTGAACATATCGTTCTTTCTTTCCAGCTCGGATTTTTTTGATTGGGATCCAAGGTCGTTTTCTCTCTTCTTTTTATTCCAATCGTTTTTAAGCTTCATAGTTTTAGTATAATTAGTAAGCGAACCAATTGAAGTAAAGTCCATAAACATTATCTCCTTTCATATAATTATGACAAACTCCGTTCAGACATAATTTACTGTAATATATATCGACAGTAACTTCTAAAATTAAACCCATAAAAATAAAACAATACTGCATATTAAAAAATTATGCAGTATTGTCCTAAGC
>CAMWXM010000011.1 GCA_947178195.1 uncultured Ruminococcus sp. | reverse complement strand
GGCTCGGAGATGTGTATATGAGTCAGTTATAATGGAATAAAAATCACGGCGGCAGAAGCCGTCTGAAAGGATAAATATAAATGCTGAATAAAGTTAAAGTTGTTATATGCGGAAAGGACTACACGCTTCAGACGGAAGAACCGCCCAGCTATGTTTACGGACTTGCAAAAATTCTTGAAAAAAAACTGAACGAAATATGCTCGACAAATTCTTCGGTCTCGGCATATTCAGCTGCGATAATGGTGGCTCTTTCGACCCTTGACGATCTCAGCAAATCACAGGCGAATCTGGATAATATCAGGATGCAGGCAAAGGAATATGTTGATGAAGCAGGCAAGGCAAGAATCGAGCGTGACGCTGCTCTCAGAGACATTGAAATATTAAAGGCTAAAATCGAACAGCTTGAAAATGACAACCGGGCTGAAAGACTTAAAAGCGGCAGATGATGAATAATACGGAAATACTTGCTCCGGCAGGAAGCATGGAATCTCTGACTGCGGCTGTTAACTGCGGAACAGACGCAGTGTACATAGGTGGAAAGAATTTCTCCGCAAGACAGAACGCTGCGAATTTCGACAGCGAAGAATTGAAAAAAGCCGCCGATTTCTGCCATCTTCACGATGTGAAGCTTTATATGACCGTAAATACAATAATTCTTGATAATCAGGCGCATGACTTTGCAGAGCTTATTGAAACTTCGGCAAGGGCAGGAGTTGACGCATTTATAGTACAGGACCTAGGTGCGGCGGAAATTATAAGAAATATTATTCCCGATGCAAATATCCACGGTTCTACACAAATGAGCGTTCATACTGTGAACGGAGCTTTATTTTTAAAAGAAAAAGGCTTTAAGCGTGTGGTATTATCCCGTGAGCTTTCCGAAAAGCAGATAAAAAAAATCTGTGGTCTTGGAATTGAAACGGAGGTTTTTGTCCACGGCGCATTGTGTATGTCTCTGTCGGGACAATGCTATCTTTCTTCCCTTATAGGTCAGCGGAGCGCAAACAGAGGTCTTTGCGCTCAGCCATGCCGTCTTCCTTATTCGGCATGCGGCAGCCATGACGCTGCTGCACTTTCCTTAAAGGATCTGTCGCTTCTGAATCACCTTATTCAAATGCAGTCGCTGGGTATAACTTCATTTAAAATTGAGGGAAGAATGAAGCGTCCTGAATATGTTGCTTCGGCAGTTATGGCGTGTATCCGTTCCCTTGATGGCGGAACGCCTGATATGTCCCTTCTGAAGGCGGTTTTTTCAAGAAGCGGTTTTACCGACGGTTATTATACCGGTCATCTCGAAAATATGTTCGGCTGCCGGGAGAAGGAAGACGTTATTGCGGCGGCAAAAATACTTCCTGTTATACGCAAAGAATACAGCAGAGAAATAAAAACCTGTACCGTTCATTTCCATATTTCAGTATTAAAGGGAATGCCCGTTGTGCTGACGGCAAGCTGTCAGGGAGAACAGGCGTCGGTCTTTGGGGAAGTTCCATGTAAGGCTGTGAAAAGACCAATAGACGCAGATTATATTCAGCGTCAGCTTGCAAAGCTGGGCGGAACGGTCTATGAATTTGGTGGACTTATTGCTGAAATAGACGATGGACTTATGTTGAGTGCAAAAGATGTCAACGAGCTGCGCAGAGAAGTCATCGAAAAGCTCAATCAAAAGAAAATCAAAAAAAATGCTCCTGAGTATTCTTTTAACGCTTTTGATATAAGCCTGTGTGATAAACGGGAAACCCTTTGTCAGACAAGAATGAGAATTTCTTCTGCATCACAGCTTGATGCAGTCAGAACGGCTGATTTTATTATCATTCCGGCAGAAGAATTTTTAAAATGCCAAAAGCCCCCGCTTTCTAAAATAATTGTCGAACCGCCTCGATTTATTGATGATGAAGAAAAAATCTGTGCTATATTGGAAAAATGCATGGAAAAGGGCGCAAGGCATCTTATGTGCAATAATATATCCTATATCAGAACAGGCGGACAACTTGGTTTCAGGCTTCACGGAGATTTCGGACTTAATATCTCAAACTCATACAGTCTGGATTTTTTCAGGAAGCAGGGACTTGAAGATGCTCTTATTTCATTTGAAATAAAATTAAGCCAGATAAACGCTATGAAAAAAAATATTGCAACGGGTATTATTGCATATGGCTATCTTCCGGCTATGCTTCTGAAAAACTGTCCTATAAAAAACGAAGTTGGCTGTAAAAATTGTGGCAAGCTCTTGGCCGACAGAACAGGACGCACTAATAAAATAGTATGCTATAAAAATTATACTGAGCTTTTAAATTCTCAGCCGCTCTATCTGGCAGACAGAAAAGATGAAATTAAAAACGTTAGTTTTATTACACTGTATTTTACAGACGAATCTCCCGCACAGATAGCTTCAATAATTGAAGAATATAAAAATCCGAAGGGAATCCGCAATAATATAACAAGAGGACTCTATTATAGAGGTATTATTTAAGGAGATAACTATGACTCATATACTTAAAATAAAAAAACTTAATGAAAAGGCTGTTGTTCCCAAGCCGGCTACCGGCGGAAGTGCTGGAATGGACCTTTCTGCATGTCTTGATGAGGACGTCGTTATAAAACCGGGTGAAATAAAACTTATCCCTACCGGACTTTCAGCGGCTCCCGATACAGAACAGTGCGCTCTTTTGATATACGCCCGTTCGGGACTTGCTTCAAAGTATGGTATTGCTCCTGCTAACTGCGTGGGAGTTGTGGACAGCGACTACAGGGGTGAGATAAAGGTTGCACTTATAAATCACGGTAAAGAGGATTTTATTGTTACAAATGAAATGCGAATAGCTCAGCTTATAATGACTCCTGTAATAATTCCTGAAATCAAAGAAGTATCAGAGCTTGATGAAACGGAAAGAAATACCGGCGGATTCGGCTCTACAGGACAATAAGAATAAAACACGGAGAGGATTGACAAAATGAAAACAAAACTGTTACTTATCGGGCTGCTCATAGCCGGAGCTGTAATAGGCGCACTTTTAGGACAAACTGTAGAAGGAACTGACGCTCTGGGCTGGCTTGCATATGGAAAAAATCTCAAATTTTCAGTATCTGAAATAAATTTGATTATTATTAAATTCGGTTTTAACCTGAATTTTTCCATTAATATCGCTCAGGTACTGTGTATGATAATAGGCATTGCGGTATATCCAAAGCTTAAAAAAGTTATTTCATAATTCTTAACTGGCAAAATACATAAAAAATCTAAAATATAATTCACATTTTTTCTAACAAAGATTGTTGTTAAAATTGGTTTTTGGTGGTATAATAAAAATATGGATTTAAATATTTATCCGTAAGTCAGACAAAAGAAATTTTCGTGCTGTTTAAGGCACTTTAAATAATAAGGAGAAGTGAAATAATGTTCACAAAAGATATTGGAATAGATTTAGGAACTGCAAACACTCTTGTTTTTATGAGAGGCAAAGGAATAATTATCAGAGAACCCTCAGTGGTCGCTGTCGATACAAGGACTGATAAGGCGAAATATGTGGGGAAAAAGGCAAAAGAGGTTATCGGAAGAACTCCCGGTTCTATCGTTGCAGTAAGACCGCTTAAAGATGGCGTTATTGCTGACTTCGATATTACCACGACTTTGCTTCAGGAATTTATAAGAAAGGCTCTCAGAGGTACATTTTTTACCAAGGCAAAAGTCATTATCTGTATTCCATCGGGAGTTACTGCTGTTGAAAAACGTGCGGTAAAGGAAGCTGCTGAAAATGCCGGTGCTAAGAGAGTATACATCGTTGAAGAACCTATGGCGGCGGCAATGGGGGCAGGACTTCCGGTTGCTGAACCTACGGGAAGCATGATAGTCGATATCGGCGGAGGTACAAGCGAAGTAGCTGTAATTTCCTTGAGGGGAATCGTTTCTTCACGTTCGGTTAGAGTTGCTGGCGATGAATTTGATAATTCAATTATAAATTTCATTAAGAAAAAGTATAATCTATTAATTGGCGAAAGAACCGCCGAAAATATTAAGATAGAAATAGGCTCGGCTTATCCGGGCGAAAACGAAAGAACTATGGAAATAAAAGGCAGAAATCTTTTAAATGGACTGCCTGAAAATATAACCGTTACCTCCACTGAAATCAGAGACGCCCTTACAGAACCGCTGTCAAGAGTTATCGAGGCTATAAAAATTACTCTTGAACAGACTCCACCTGAGCTTTCGGCTGATATTATAGACCAGGGAATAACTCTTTCGGGAGGAGGCGCTCTTCTGAGAGGACTGGATAAGCTTATAAGCCGTGAAACAGGAATGCCTGTGTATATTGCCGAATATCCTCTTGACTGCGTTGCCGAGGGAACAGGTAAGATACTTGAAGAGCTTGATAATTTTGAGGACGCTCTTGCAGACGATGTTCACTATTATTAAGGTAACACGGCACAAAGCCTTCAGGCAGTCTTTGTGCCGTGTTACCTAAGAACCTGAAAGGAGAAAATTAAGTGAACGGTTTTTTTAAAAGCTTTAAATTCAAGATCATCGTCTGTATTGCTGCTTTTTTTCTAGGCATTGGTCTTTATTCCGTTTCAAAGGGCGGTGAGACCTCTGGTTTGTCTCAGGCTATAGGACTTGTATTCAATCCAATAAAAAAGCTTTCAAATACGATTTCCGACAAGGTTGCCCTTGTAATAGACCTGTTTGTGGACTCGGAGGTTTATGTTGAAGAAAATCAACGACTCCGTGAACAGATAGGCGAGCTTAACAGACGGCTTATTGATTATGAGAGTCTGAAAGCGGAAAATGAAGATTTAAGAAAATTCATCGGTATCAAGGAACAAAATGATGATATCGAGGTCTGCCGTCCATGTACGATAATTTCAAGAACGGCAAACGACCCTTATGGTACGTTTATTATAGATATCGGTTCGGAAGAGGGAGTGAAGCTTTATGACCCTGTTGTTACCTCAGAGGGACTTGTGGGAGTGATAACCGAGCTTGCCAAAACCTATTCAACGGTAAGAACGATACTTTCTCCTGATCTCGCCATCGGAGGACTTTGTATCGAAAGCCGTGATACTGGTATTATCGAAGGTAATTTAAGCTATGCCGCAGACGGAAAATGCAAGATGATATATCTTGATAAATCCAATAAGATAAAAGTCGGAGACCTTATTGTGACTTCGGGAAACAGTGGACAGTTTCCACAAGGATATATTATCGGAAACGTGACCGAAACAGGTATCGAGGACAGCGGTCTTACTGCTTATGCGGTGATCGAACCTGCGGTAAACCCCAAAAAAATAAGCTCGGTCATGGTCATGACAGACTTTAACCGGACAGAGGAAGAAAATCAGATACCTACAGGAAATATAGGCGAAAAAGCAACGGAGGCTACTGATAAGCCTGAATACGATTCTCAGAAGCCTTCTGATGATGACAGCGGCGGCAGCTCTGACGATCAGCCGGAGGCTACCGACCCGACAGAAGAAAATCCCGATGAACCAACTGATGAAAGCGGTGATGAATAATGTCGCTTAAACCTAAAACAAGGATACAGAAAATCAGATATTATGCCGTTATACGCTGGGCAATATACATATTTCTGATTTTTGTTTCAGCTATTTTAATGAATACCGGAAGAGGCGTCAAACCGATTTATTTTATTCCACTGTGCATCTGTATCTGTATGAATGAGGGCGAATATACCTCGGCAGTTCTGGGAGGAGTATGCGGGCTTATCATAGACCAAGCGTATGGAAAAGCCTTTTTTGGTTTCAGCAGCATTATAATGATAGCTATATGCGTGGGCTCGACTATTTTTTTCAGGCATTTCCTTTTTCAGAACGGAATCAATGTTATAATTTTAACGGCAGTATGCACATTCGTTTATCAATTGCTGGATTATTTTTTCTTTTATGCTATGTGGAATTATGAGGGGACGGGGTATGTTTTTTCAGATATATCTGTACCATGCATTCTTTATACGGTTATGATTTCTCCGATAGCACACATAATAGTAAAGCCTATTGTAAAACGATTCTATCCTAAGAAAGCCAAAACCATTGAAGAAGCAATGAAAGTGTAAAGGACTGGTTTAAATGAAGGATTTTTTAAGCAGACTTAGAACTGCTTTTCTGGCTATTCTGGTGGTCATTTCGGTTGCTTTAGGCTGTGTGCGGCTTATGACAATTCAGATAGTCAACGGCGAAAATTATATTCAGGAATCAGAATATAACGCTATTTATACTCAGCCTATCAAGGCTGTAAGAGGTCTTATCGTTGACTATAAGGGAAAACCGATAATAGACAACAAAGTCGGATTCAACGTGATTATCGACGCTTCGAGATTTCCTGAGGACAACAAGGAAGGAAATGAAATTTTACTTGAAACTCTTAAAATATTAAGCGAAAACAATCTTAAATGGAACGATTCCATTCCTATAAGCAAAAGCGCTCCCTATGAGTTCAACAAAAACAGCGACAGCGATGTTGAAACACTCAAAGAGCTTATTGGAGTAAATGTCTATGCCACAGCGGAAAACTGTATAGATAAGCTGCTTGACGATTATGAGATTTCCGATAAGGATTATACTGAAAGCGAGCAAAGGACGCTTGCAGGTATACGCTATGAAATGCTCCACAGGGATTTTTCTTTAAGCAATACCTATACTCTTTGTGAAAATGTGCCTATAGATGTGGTGACAAAGCTTAAGGAACTGAGCGTAAAATTAAAGGGTATTGATATTTCAGAAGCTGCTGTCAGAGAAATCGCTCAGGGTGATATTATTCCTCATGAAATCGGTACGGTAGGTCCTATTTATGCGGAAGAATATGAGGAGCTTGAAAAGAAAGGCTATGCTATGAACGATAGCGTCGGCAAAGACGGTATCGAAAGAGCAATGGAGGATAAGCTTAGAGGCGAGGACGGCGAAAAAACCATCAATGTTACAGATGGTCAGGTGATGTCAGCCGATGTGACAAGAGAGCCTAAGGGCGGCAACTCTGTAAAGCTTACTATAAACGGCGACTATCAGCGTGACGTACAGTCTATTCTGGAAAACTTTACCGCATATCTTCGCACAATGGGTGAATATTCCAAGGTAAACTGCGGAGCAGTAGTGGTTCTTGACGTTAAGGATAACTCGGTTTTGGCTTTGGCAACTACGCCTACTTATAATCTTACTGATTATAAGTCAAAATATGATGAGCTTTCAGAAGCTAAAGACAGTCCGCTTTTAAACCGTGCTACCAGAGGTCTTTACCGTCCGGGTTCGACCTTTAAAACAATTACTGCAACAGCAGGTTTAAATGAAGGCATTGTGTCAGGCGAAACAACATATCGCTGCGAACAAAAATATGATTTTTACGGGATCCCTTTTGGCTGCACCGGTCATCACAATGATATTGCTGTTTCTGAAGCTCTGAGAGTGTCCTGTAACATTTACTTTTATGAGATGAGCCGTCATCTTGGTATTGATAAACTGGCGGAATATGCTGAAATTTATGGTTTCGGTAAGCCTACCGGACTTGAAACAGGCGGTGCAGATGGCTGGTTTGCAACTCCGGAAACATTCAACGAACTTGGTACAGATATGTGGACTATCGGTCAGGTTATCCAGGCAGGTATCGGACAGTCTGAAACGGCGGTAACTCCGCTTCATATGGCTGTTCAGGCTTCTACTATCGCCAATCGGGGAATAAGATACACTCCCCATCTTGTAGACAGTATTTACGATTATTCTATGAGTGAAAAAATTTCCTCCCATGAGCCTGATATTGCCGATCAGGTCAATGTGAATAACGACTATATGTACGATTATATTACAAGGGGTATGATAATGGCTTCCACAAATAATTTCCCTGCGGAATATTCCCTTGCAGATCTGGGATTTGACGTTGCCATTAAAACCGGTACGCCGCAGAACTGGCGTGACGGTAAAGAACTTACCGATACTGCTTTTGTCGGATTTGCTCCGGCTAACGATCCTCAGATTGCTTTTGCAGGAATGATCGAAGGCGGAGAATATTCAAAATATATGATAAGAAGTATTATTCAGGCGTACTATAAAAATTATCCCGAAAACGGCAGCGCTTATGGCATGGATAACATTAACTTCCTGCCGGAAAAAACAACAACTGTTACCGCTGTTACAGATGAAAACGGTAATCCGGTCACAAATGCAACTACTCAGACAACGGCTGTCCAGACAAGCAGCGATGACACTGGAGATGATGACGACGGCGATGATGGTGATAATGGTGATGATGATGATTCTGATGACCAGACCACATAAGCTATAAGATATTATATTGATAGTATTGATTCAGTCCTGCGCAGATATTGTGTGGGACTGTTTTATATTTTTTACATAATTCGACAAAAATATGCTTCAAATTAGTTACAAAATTGAAAAAAACTCAAATTTACATTGCATTGAAAATAGAAATGTGGTAAAATAATCATGGATAATTGAAAAGATAATATAAAAGAGAGAAGGAGAAGCTATGAACGAAACGTTATTATGGTATGAAAATGCAGCAGAGGATTTTAACGGTGCGCTGCCTGTAGGAAATGGAAGACTTGGCGGTATGATATACGGCGAGCCTTATAATGAAACTATATGTATTAATGAGGAATCGCTGTGGTCAGGCGGAAAGAGAAACAGGCTTAATCCTGACGCCAGAAAAGGCATTGAAGAGGTAAGGCAGCTTTTAAATGAAGAAAAAATAAATGAAGCAGAACAGATGGTCTACAGAAAGCTTCAGGGTATCACTCCTGACAGCAGACACTATATGCCACTTGCGGATATTAAAATAGAAATGAATCTATCGGGAGTTGCAAAAGAATATAAGCGTGGATTAAATCTGGAAAATGCCACCTCTTTTGTAGAATTTGTTTCGGAAGGAAAAAAATACAGAAGAGAGGTTTTTGTGTCAGATCCGGATAGCGTAATGGTGATAAGGTTGACGGCAGAGGAGGGGACTCTTGATTTCTGCGCTTATATAAATGGTATAGAGGAGCATTTTGATAATAATCGTCCTGTCGAGAAAAATATTATACTTTTAACAGGGGGATATGGCGGAGCTGACGGAATACAGTTTGCTGCGGCTCTTACTGCACATTCGGAGAGCGGCAGTATCTATACCGAGGGCGGACGTATTTACATAAAGGATACCGAAGAAGCGTTTCTTGTTCTGGGAGCAAGAACAAGCTATTATACGGGCGAGGGTTATGCTGATTCGGCAATTATGGACGTTAAATATGCTGTGGAATGCTCTTTTGACGAGCTGCGCTACAGGCATGAAAGTGACTATATGGCTTTGTTTGACCGTGTGAAATTTGAGCTTAACGATAATAGCAACGGCGGAATGGAGCTTCCGACAGATGAGCGTATTATGAGAATGAGAGGAGACGATTTTGACGATAAGGAATGCGACAGCCACATTCACGATAACGGACTTATGACACTTTATTTTAATTTTGCACGTTATCTTATGATTTCGGGAAGCCGTCCAGGAACTCTTCCTCTTAATTTTCAGGGAATATGGAATAACGATACTGATCCTTACCGTGGCGGAAGATTCCTTCTTAACGTAAATACCCAGATGGATTACTGGATATCGGAAAGCTGCAATCTTTCTGAATGCCATGAACCGCTTTTCTCATTCCTTGAAAAAATCCGTGAGGACGGACGTAAAACAGCAGAAGAAATGTATGGCTGTCACGGCTTTGTATGCCATAACTCAGCTGATTTGTGGGGAGATACCGCTCCACAGGACGCTGAAAGCACATCATCAATATGGTGTATGGGTGGAGCGTGGCTTAGCCTTCATATTTTTGACAGATATGAATATACCCTGGACAAGGAATTTCTAAAAGAAAAATATCCGGTAATGCGTGAGGCAGCACTTTTCTTTGCGGAATATCTTCGTGAGGACGGTGAGGGCAGACTTGCTGTAAGTCCATCTCTGTCCCCGGAAAATTCATATAAAACTCCCGGTGGAAGCGTTGGAACACTTTGCAGGGGCGCTTCCATAGATAATCAGATAATAACCATTTTGTTTGAAAATATAATAAGAGCCTCGGAAATTCTCGGTACGGATCATGAATTTGCAAAGACACTTCAGGAAAAGCTTGAAAAGATACCTCAGCCTGAAATAGGAAAATACGGTCAGATAAAAGAATGGACTGAGGATTATGACGAAACGGATACGGGACATAAATTTGTTTCACAGCTTTTTGCGCTTCATCCGGCGCATATGATAACGCCCAATAAAACGCCACGGCTTGCCGATGCGGCAAGAACGACTCTTATACGGCGTCTTATTCACGGAAGTGGTCATGCGGGACTGAGCAGAGCATGGGTAGCCAATATGTGGGCAAGGCTTTATGACGGAGAAATGGTTTATGAAAATTTACAGAAGCTTTTGGCATATTCCACAAATATAAATATGTTCGATGGGCAGCAGAGAATAAGGATAGACGGCATTTTCGGCGGCGTTTCGGCTATGACGGAAGCCTTGCTGCAAAGCTGTGACAATGAAATAATCCTGCTGCCTGCACTTCCCAATGAATGGCAGTCGGGAGAAATTTCGGGACTCAGGGCAAAGGGCGGATTTGAAGTTTCTATAAAATGGGAGGACGGAAAGCTTGTACGTGCTGAGATAAGATCCCTTTGCGCAGAAAAATGTACTGTCCGGGCAAACACCGTTGTAAGCGTTTCCAGCAACGGAGAAAGCGTAAATGCGCTGTTGGGTGAGGGGACTGTTTCCTTTGATACTGAAAAGGGACGTGTTTATACTATAAGGAGTTAGTAAGAATGAAAAGGTTCAGAATATCCGTAATATTGCTTCTGGCAGCCGTTTTATTTACGGCATGCAGAGATATTTCACAGGAACCATTGGACGGCAGAAAGGAAACCGATGCTGTTTATTTCAATAAAGAGGAAACAATGGTTTCTTATACGGAGCATGTTGCAGAAATTCCTGAAATACAGCCGGCCGAGGCGGATATTATGATACAGGCGGAGGATTGTTCCTTAAATGGCAATCTCTATGCCGATAATAAAAGAAAAGGCTATTCAGGGGACGGATATATAACGGGATTCATGGGCGGAGAAGCCGATTATCTTGTAGTATCGGCAGATATACCCGTTTCTCAGCATTATGATATAACTATCAGCGTTGCCTCGGACAATAAGGTGATAAACAGCATTATTGTCAACGAGGACGATATAGGTATGTTTGAAATAAATAGATCCGATAAAAAATTCACTCTTGTTACCTATTATGGAATATATATAGAAAAGGGAAGAGCAATCATTCAGATAAATCAGGGCAGCGATGAATTTGATGTGGATTATATTAAAATATCGAATAACGAAGATGTTTACAATGACGAATATGAAATAGATGAAAAATTGGTTTCCGAAAACACTTCTTATGAAGTAAGAGATTTGTACAGATATTTACGGGAAAATTACGGCGAAAATATTATAACCGGACAATTTGCTTCGAGCGGAAAAAATAACGAAATGGAGTATATTTATAAAAAAACCGGAAAATATCCGGCAATACGTTTCGGGGATATCGGCGGATATTCGGAAAGGACGCCTTTTATCGAAAGCGAGATAAAAGCTGCAAGAGACTGGGACGAAAAAGGCGGGATCGTCGGATTTATGTGGTACTGGAACGCACCTATGTCAGAGTCTTCGGTTTATGCGGAAGAAACCGAGTTCAGCTTAAAGGAAGCTGTGACCAAAGAAAAGATAGCTTTGCTGGGGATCTCTGAAATTAAGGAGCTGCACCGTGCCGGAAAGATAAGCGATGAATGCCTGGCTATTGTAGAGGATATAGATAAAGTCTCAGAGGGATTTTTACAGCTTGCGGAGGACGGTATACCGATTTTGTGGAGACCGCTTCATGATGCCGGCAGCGGACGCTATTGGTGGGGCGCAAGCGGCGCTAAGCCTTACAAATGGCTTTATGAGCTTATGTTTGAGCGTATGACTAAATATCATGAGCTGGATAATCTTATATGGATATGGAACGGACAGGACGGAAACTATCTTGTAGACAGCGATAAATATGATATTGCAGGAACGGATATTTACCTTGAGACTAATATACGCTTCGGCAGTCGTTCGAGTGTATATCAATGGCTGAAAAAAATAACAGATGGTAAAAAAATGCTAGCCATAAGTGAAAGCAGCGGCGTTCCTGATATCGACGATATGCTCAGAGATAATTCAATGTGGTCGTATTTCGGATTGTGGTACGGTAATTATCTTTCACAGAACGAGGCAAGACCTGGCGAGGTCTATACCGATGAAAAGGATCTCATAAAAGTATATAATGCAGAAAATTCCATAACCTTGGATAAATATGCCGGAATTTATGGGCCGCAGTAGCTTATCTGCAACACTATTTGTTTGCAGTGTTTCAGCAGCGTCTGCGCAGAAATTCCGGGCTACTGGTTAGAAGATATACTATTCCGCCAGCGGCAATGGCAATGGGTAGAGAAAGGGTGTTTTCAAGGGGGATATGGGGATATATGCACCATGCCGTACCTGCACAGAGAATTCCGGAAACAATAGGCGAAACAAGACATTTCAGGCTTATTTTTACTCCCGTTGATTTTGGGTAATATATTAATGAAAGTATGAATATAACAAAGTAGCAGAGAAGTGTTGAGACAGCCGCTCCAGAGATATTTATCTGAGGGATCGGTATTAAAATAAGATTTCCCAGAAGCTTTGCCGCCACTCCTGCAAGGGTCAGTTTTACCGGAGCGTCTGCTTTTCCTGCGGCCTGAAAACAGCTGAATATGGGAAGGGATAGCGAAAGAAAAATAACGGCTATGCCCAATATGGAAAGACTCTGGGCGGATACGGCACATTCAGCTGTGCGACTGGGAAAGAGAAATTTTAATATTGGTTTTGCAAGAACGCATATTCCAAGTCCTGATGGAATGGCGATAAATGCCGTGGCGCTTATTACCTTTTCTGTCAGGCGTTTTACAGAGGCTTTGTCGTTCTTAGCACAGCTTTCCGATAGTCCGGGAAGTATTCCCTTTCCAAACATATTGGTAACAGACGGTATAAGGTTGAATATTGTTATGGCAAGTCCGGTAAACGAACCGTAAATAAATTCGGCTGTGTTTTCTGTATCGCTAAGCGGAAAATTGTTTCTGAAATATTCTGGTGCTCTTTGTACTGCTTTGTTAAGACATCTTATTATGGTTCCCAGGTCGATTATAGATGTAAGATTGGTCACTGCCGAACCGATAGCCACAGGAATAAATATTTTAAAAATATTTTTTGCAATTGTTTTGCTGCTGTCGGTTTTTCCACTGCTTGGATATTTATCACAGTCGATTCCACGTATGTACATAAAAATCGTGCCGGCAAGGGTCGAAAGGCTTATGCCCAGTACGGCAGCGGCAGAGGCGGCTGAAATAACGCTTGTTCCTTGTGGAAGAAAACAGAGAACCTTTTGTGGATTATTCAATACATAGGCGCATAAGCCAAGACCTGCACAGAGCCGTACCAGCGATTCTATGACCTGTGAAACGGCAGTGGGGTACATATTGCTCATGCCCTCGCAGCAACCACGGTAAACTGCAGTAATACAGCCGAAAAGTACCGACGGCGATATCATTAGCACCGAAAGCCATGCATCGGGACATGCTGCTCCTTTTTCTGAAAAGGGTACTGCAAGAACGGCGATAAGTAGGCTGCCAATCAAACCTGCAGCTGAAAATATCAGCAGGGAAGTGCGGTGGATCTTTTTGATGTTGCTGTAATTTCCGAAGGCGTTATTTTCAGCGGTAAGCTTGGCAACGGCTGTGGTAAGACCATTGGCTGTGACGGCGTAAACCGGCAAAAATAAACCGTAGGCACAGCTGAAACAGCTCATACCCGTACCGCCCAGCATGTTCGTCATGGGAATTTTGAATATTGCCCCTATGGCTTTCGCAATTACAGCAGAGGCGATAAGTATTATCGAACCTTTTATAAAGCTTTGTTTTCTCAATATTGTCTGCTCCTTAAAAAATATTGAAAAATGTGTTGATACCTGAGTAAATATATGTTATAATTATATTCAGTTATATTTTTATTTATGAAATGAGGCGAAGAATTTATGAAATATAATTTTTCAGATAAGGTATCCGGACTCCAGGCGTCGGCTATCAGAGAAATATTAAAATTCACTTCTGATCCGGAAGTTATTTCTTTTGCAGCCGGAAACCCTGCTCCGGAAGCTTTTCCAACTAAAAAAATCGCTGAAATATCAGCGGATATTTTTGCGGATGACCCAGTTCTTGCACTTCAGTACAGCGTTACCGAGGGATATACTCCCCTGAGAAATCTTCTGAAAGAGCAACTTGAAAAAAAAGGTTGTTTCAATCCTGAAACAGACGATCTTATTATCACCTCCGGCGCACAGCAGTCCAATGAAATAGCATGTAAGGTGCTTTGTAACGAGGGAGATACGCTTATATGCGAATCTCCGAGCTTTATCGGCTCTCTTAACGCATTCCGCTCCTACGGCGTTGCATTGAAGGGGGTTGAAATGGATGAAGACGGAATGGATATCCATAAGCTGGAAGAAACTCTCAACGATTCTGAAGGTCAGAAGGTTATTTATGTTATTCCGAATTTCCAGAATCCGACAGGCGGTACAATGAGCCGTGAAAAACGCAAGGCGGTCTATGAGCTGGCATGCAGATATGATGCTGTTATCATCGAGGATAATCCCTACGGTGATCTGCGCTTTGAAGGAGAGGATATTTCGTCAATAAAAACTATGGACAGGGACGGCAGAGTTATTTACTCGGGTACCTTTTCAAAAATACTTGCTCCTGGTCTGAGAGTGGGTTATGCTTGCGCTCCTAAGGAGATTATTCAGAAAATGGTGGTATGTAAGCAGGTTGCCGATGTTCACACTACAATATGGTCGCAGCTTCTGTGCTATCGATTTATGACTGAATGCAGCATGGAAGAGCATATTTCAGGACTTCGTGAAATTTACAGAAAAAAATCCGGTCTTATGCTTGATAATATGGATAAGTATTTTTCAGAAAAAATAACTTATAATAAGCCCCAGGGCGGATTGTTTATCTGGTGCAGCCTTCCTGAAGGCAGCGATATGCCGGAATTTTGCAAAAAAGCAGTGAAGGATTATAAAATTGCCGTTGTTCCGGGAACGGCGTTTATGATAAATGAAAATGATAAGACAACGTCTTTCCGTCTGAATTTCTCTACTCCCACAGATGAACAGATAGTTAAGGGAATTGAAATACTGGGCAGAATGACAAAGGAAATTCTTGATTGATTTATGAAAGGAAATGGTAAAAATGGCTAAACGTTCGGTTCTTGACAGATATACCGTATCACAGAAATATATTGTTGCAAGGGGAAGGTCTCTTGCTTTCTCATCAGCTCCTTTTAAGGTTGAACTGACAGATAAACAGGTTTATGGAATAGTTATTGATATGCCTATGTCCCCGACTGTTCTTGCAACTTTGGTGTGCTTTATAAACGGTTCTGCAAATCTTTATTTTAACCTGGGCGGAGAATTTTTGAATGCCGCTGCACGCTACAGAGGGGTTGCTCAGGCGGCATATGATTTTGTTAAAAACGCTTCGGATTATCTTGGCTGCTGTGAAAAAACAACTAAATTCGATATGCCTACAGCAGGTAAGAATTATGTTCATTTTCTTACAAATAGCGGAGTATATAAAACGGTCATAGTTCCGAATGCGATCCCGGCTGAGGATTCTGACAGAAAAAAAATAAATTATTTTACTCAGAGAGTTATGGCTGAACTTAGAACAGCTCAGCTTAAAGATAAAGCGGCTGGAATCGGCAACGGATATGTTATGGCAGATAAATAATCACTGATATTTATCTAAAATTATTACCAGAAATAAAGCACAAACTAAAATATATTTGCGCAAATTTGACGAAGTTGAAAAAAAGTATTGCTTTTTGCCGGATTATGGGTTACTATTATAAGAGCGCTTATGAAGCGGCGCTTGTGTGCATGCGCCGGAAAACAGGTGAGACGGTGAAATTATGAACGATTTTAAATTCAAGGAAAATTATAATATAGACGATTTGCTTGAAATCATGGCTATTCTGCGCAGTCCTCAGGGATGTCCGTGGGATATGGAACAGACTCATGAATCTATAAGAAAGGATTTTATCGAGGAGGTCTATGAGGCTGTTGAGGCTATTGATCTTGACGACAGGGATTTGCTGCGAGAAGAATTGGGAGACGTTCTTCTTCAGGTGGCATTTCATTGCCAGATAGAAAATGAAAATAATAATTTTGATTTTAACGATATCTGTGATGAACTGTGCAAAAAACTTATCGTGAGACATCCCCATGTTTTCGGTCAGGTTACTGTGTCCGACTCCGGCGAGGTTCTGAAAAATTGGGATAAAATAAAAAAAGAAACAAAGGGACAGAAAACCTATGCTGATACCCTTGAAAGCGTTGCAAAATCTCTGCCTGCGCTTATGAGAGCTCAGAAGTTGGGAAAAAGAGCTATGAGGGCTGGAATGGATTTTGAAAATACTCAGGACGCTTTTGACTGTATTAAAAATGAAACTCAGGAGCTTGAGGAAGCTATGAAAAACGGAGATAAGCTTCAGATTGAGGAAGAGTTGGGGGATTTGCTGTTTTCATGTGTGAATACCGCAAGGCATCTTGATATAGACGCTGAGGAGGCTCTTACAAAGGCTTCTGAAAAGTTTATTAAAAGATTTGCCGAAACGGAAAGGCTTGTTACGCTTAGCGGAGTTGATATGACAACTCTTAGCATAGATGAGCTTGACGTTTATTGGCGTCAGGCAAAAAATAATCTGAAATTTTAGAGTTTAAAAAGGAAAAACGGAGGAAATTAATATGACAAAAACAGAATTGATAGCACAGATCTCTGAAAAGAATGATATTTCAAAAAAGGACGCTGAAAAGGCTCTTTCATTTGTAATTTCAGCAATTACAGACGCTCTTATAGAAGGTGAAAAGGTACAGCTTGTTGGATTTGGTACTTTTGAGATACGTGATCGCAAGGAAAAAGAATCTAAAAATCCGAGAACCGGTGAAAAAATTATTGTTCCTGCAAAGAAAGCTCCTGCATTCAAGCCGGGTAAGGCTCTCAAGGACGCTGTTAATGAATAATTGCTCATAGGCAGCAGTAGCTATTGATGTGCTGCCATGATTGCCAGAGCGTACAGATGCTCTGGCTTTTTTATGCTGAACTCCGATAATATGTGCGAAGGGAGAATATGATGAGATTAGATAAATATCTTAAAGTTACAAGGCTTATTAAAAGAAGAACGGTTGCTAATGAAGCATGCGACGCCGGAAAAATTTCTGTAAACGATAAAATAGCAAGAGCTTCATATGATGTTAAGGTCGGCGATATAATTGAGATAAATATGGGTACAAAGCCGATTAAGGTTAAGGTTCTCAATGTTACTGAATACGCTACAAAGGAAAATGCGGCTGAAAATTATACAATTATTTCATGATGTAACAGTCGATGTGGATTGTGGAATAAATAAGTGTCAGTTACAGCTGTTTATGCCGATTTTTATTGTTATATTTTATTTTTTTTATAAAACGACTATTTCTTACAGCTATAGTGCAAAATAGGACTTGACAATTCCTCAAAAAAAGTATAAAATAAAAGTATTGTATAACTTTGCACAATTTTACTGCGGCTGTTTATGCGCCGTAATTAAATCATAATTTTTAAAATACCGGCTTTTTCGTTTCATTATTGCTTTTTTAAAATAATTCAGTTGTAATTTATTTTCCTGACGATTTAAGACAGGTAAAATATAAACAGGGGTATGTCCTTTATTTGAATTTGGAAAAATTTTAGCTTGAAGCTTAATTCCGGATAACCGCCCGGGTGGGCGACTTAATTTAATTCTTGCATCTATATGCTTTAATAAAAAATATGAATACAATTATGGCAACATTATCCTGCCGTAGCAATACAGTTATTGTACAATTTCTATAACTATATTTTAAGGAGGTAATGTGCGAGCAATGAATACTACGATTGCAATTATATGCTGCGTGGCTGCGCTGATTCTCGGAGCTGCGATCGCTGGAATCATCTGCTTTCGGCTTGGTGTGGCATACCGTAAAAAACAAGCCGAATCCGTTATGGGTTCCGCCGAAAAAGAAGCTGAAAAAATTCTTGCCGACGCCGAAAGAGAAGCGGAAACAAAAATGAAAACCGCTCTGGTAGAGGCAAAAGATGAAATTCATAAACTGCGTTCTGACGCTGAAAAAGAAATAAAGGACAGACGGTTTGAAATTTCACGTCAGGAGAGAAGGATTCAGCAAAAAGAAGAATCTCTTGATAAAAAGAATGATAACATTGAAAAGAAAGAAGATATCCTTCAGGGAAAAATTAAAAGTGCCGATGAAAAACTGAAGGAAGCTGAAGCAATCAAAAAAAGTCAGATGGATATTCTTGAAAGAATATCGGAGTTTACTAAGGAACAGGCTAAAGAGTATATTATAAATATGCTCGAAGGCGATCTTGTTCATGAAAAATCAGTCAAGATCGCTGCTTATGAACAGCAGATCAAGGACGAATGCGAGGAAAAGGCAAGAAGCTATATTTCTCTTGCAATCGCAAAATGCGCTGCTGAACAGGTTTCAGAGGCTACTGTGTCGGTAGTTCCGCTTCCTAATGATGAAATGAAGGGTAGAATTATCGGACGTGAAGGTAGAAATATCAGAACCTTTGAAACGCTTACAGGCGTTGACCTTATAATTGATGATACGCCGGAGGCTATCACCCTTTCCTGCTTTGACCATGTGCGTCGTGAGGTGGCAAGAATCGCTCTTGAAAAGCTTATCGGCGATGGCAGAATACATCCTACACGTATTGAGGAGATGGTCGATAAGGCAAGGAGAGAGGTTGAATACAGAATAAAACAAGAAGGCGAAAGGGCTGTTCTTGAAACAAATGTACATGGAATCAATCATGAGATAATCAAGCTTATCGGACGTCTGAAATTCAGAACCAGCTATCGTCAGAACGTTCTGAACCATTCTATCGAGGTTGCTCAACTTTCGGGTATTCTGGCGTCAGAGTTTGGTGTAGACGCCAATCTTGCAAGACGTGCTGGATTGCTTCACGATATCGGTAAGGCTCTTACAGCTGAAATCGAAGGCTCTCATGTACAGATTGGCGTGGACGTGTGCCGCAAGTATAAAGAAAATGCGGAGGTTATTCATGCTATCGAGGCGCATCATAACGATGTTGAACCGAAAACTGTTATTGCATGTATTGTTCAGGCTGCCGATGCTATTTCAGCGGCAAGACCCGGTGCAAGAAGCGAAAATTATGAAAGCTACATAAAGAGACTTCAAAAGCTGGAGGAAATATGTACCTCTTATGAAGGCGTTGATAAATGCTACGCCGTTCAAGCAGGACGTGAAGTCAGAGTTATGGTTGTGCCGGAGGTTATTAACGATGAACGTATGGTTATCGTTGCCAGGGATATTGCAAAACAAATTGAAAATGAAATGGACTATCCGGGTCAGATAAAGGTTAATATGATTCGTGAAAGTCGTGCTATCGAATACGCTAAATAATAAACAAAACCGTCCGGAGCTGTATTACGGCTCTGGGCGGTTTTGCTTGAAAAACTCCTTACGCCTAAAACGTAAGGAGTTTTTTATTTTATATCTTCACTCATTTGTTTTTCTTCATTTAATTTTTCGCTGACAAGCGCATAAATTATGGATAGTATCGGTACGCCAAGAACCATTCCCATAACTCCTGCAAGACCTCCTCCAATAGTTATTGCGAAAAGTACCCACAATGACGGCAGACCCACTGAATTGCCCACTACTTTAGGATAGATAAAATTAGAATCGATTTGCTGTATAACGATTACGAATACCACAAACCACAAAGCGTCTATGGGGTTTACAAGAAGCAGTATAGCCGCTCCGGGAATAGTACCGATTATAGGTCCTGCCACCGGTATCATGTTTGTGATGCCTATTATAATGCTTATAAGCGGTGCATAATCAAATCCAAACAGCGTCATGCCGATAAAGCAGAGTATCGCCAGAAGAAGTGCATCAAAAAGCTGTCCGCTAATAAAGTTAGAAAATGTATTATAGGAAATCTTTGATATCTTTTCAAATTTTTCATAGCGTTCGCCTTTTATCATCATCTGAGTGATGATTTTCGCATTTTTCTTCAGATTGCGTTTGTCTAAAAGTATATAAACTGAAAAAACAATGCCTATAACTATATCTACAACAGCTCCGATTATACCTGATGTAATATCAAGGGTTTTAGATAATACATCTGGTATATACTCTGATAAATTAATAATTTCGTCTTTTATTTTTGAAATGATATTGTCTATAATTTCCGCAAAATTGATTTTTTCACCAAAAAGAGTTTCAAAACTATATTTATGAGAGTTTATAAATTCTTCTAAATTATCGATATAATCATTAAAATTATTACCGAAAAGAGTGATGCTGTCGGAAATCTGAGGAATTACAAAGCATATAATGGCAACAAGAAATGCTATAGTAAGCAGATATGTCGTTACGCATGCCGCAATAAAAGGGGCTTTACCCGAAACAAGCTTTACCTTTTCCACTGAATTTTTTTTACTAAAACAATTTTTTATTACCGCAAACAGCTTACGATACTTAATATGAAAAAAATTCATTGGACGGTTAAGAGCAAAAGCTATAACACAGCCTATAATTATAGGTCTGAAAACGCTTAAAATAGTTGAAAGCATTCCGAAAAATCCTTCATACCTTAAAATCACAAAAGCGACAACAATAAGAATACTGCCGCTTATAACAATCGTTTTGGCAAGACGGTTATTTTTGAAAGAAAATTTATTTTTCATGAACGTCCTCCGTTGAGCATTAAGCTAACAAAAATTTATGAGTTCCTGGAATCAATTGTGTAAAACCATACAATCGTCAATATAATTATACCCAAAAATTAATCCTTGTGAGGCTCAATTCTCATAGATATATCAAAGCATCTGACCGAATGTGTAAGAGCACCCAGAGAAATTATATCTACCCCCGTAAGAGCAATCTCGCGGAGATTTTCTAGAGTTATATTTCCTGAGGCTTCAAGCTTTGCTCTTTTGTTTGTTATTTTAACTGCCATAGCCATATCCTTAGGGCTCATGTTGTCAAGCATTATTATTTCACAGCCACAAGCAAGAGCTTCGCTGAGCTCGTCAAAATTACGAACCTCAACCTCAACCTTGAGCATATGTCCTGCTCTTTGGCGCAAAGCGTTTACCGCTGCGGTTATCGAGCCGTATGCGTCTATGTGATTATCCTTGAGCATTGCGCCGTCGGAAAGATTAAAGCGATGATTTCTTCCGCCGCCTACGGTTACGGCATATTTTTGAAGAGCACGGAGTCCGGGCAGAGTTTTTCTTGTATCGGTGATTCTGGCGTCTGTGCCTTCTGTCAGCTTTACGCATTTATTTGTTGCGGTTGCAATGCCCGACATATGCTGTAAAATGTTAAGAGCCGTTCTTTCGCCTTTTAACAGAGTTTTTGTGTTTCCTTTAAAATCGGCTATTACATCGCCTTTTTTAACTTCTGTTCCATCTTTTACTAAAATATTTGTTTTAACATTTCCGCCTGCCAGTTCAAAAACCCGTGCAGCTATATCTATACCGCAGAGTATACCGCTGTCTTTGGCGATAAGATGTGCGATGCTTTGATGAGAGTTGTCTATAAGATTATCGGTTGTTACATCTATATAATTGATATCCTCGCTGAGGGCCGTATTAATAATATTGTCAATATAGATTTGATTAAGCATTTATTTCTCCTTTTTTAAAAATTAACAAACAATGCGTAAAGATTTTTATTAAATAACCTCTTTTAAAATAAGATATGCGATTGTAGCAAGTGATTTTGCTTCAATATAGTCAGGATTTATAAGATAATTTCCTGAGGTGAGTTCCCGTTTTATTTCCTTGATACGTTCAAATCCTTCCACAGCAGCTTTTTTATCCGGAATAACAAAATAGCTTTGCTGCATAATATGACGTATTTCGGTACGAAAGCCGTGAGGAATGACCGGTGCGTCAGGATCAATCTCAAACTGATAATCTTCATATTCATGGGTATGATCTACGGCCTTTCTGGCAATATCTTCGGCAGCACGCTTTGAAAAAACGATAGCTTCAAGAAGGGAATTGCTTGCCAGACGGTTATTTCCGTGAACTCCCGTATGAGAGCATTCGCCAGCAGCGTAAAGATCGTCTATTTTTGTTCTTGCAAAGGAATCAACGTTGATGCCGCCCATAAGGTAATGCTGGCATGGGAATACGGGAATTTTATCCTTTGTAAGGTCATAGCCCTGACGAAGAAGATTTTCATATATCATAGGGAAACGCTTTTTAAGAAAATCCGAATCCTTTTCCGATATATCAAGATAAAAATCGGAAGAATCCATCTTTCGGCTTTCAAGAATAATAGCATGAGAAACAACATCTCTTGGAGCAAGCTCAAGTCTGTCGTCATAGTTATGCATAAATCGTTCGCCGTTTTTATTGAGCAGATAAGCTCCTTCGCCCCTGACAGCCTCGGAAATAAGAAAGCATTCACGAGTATGCTTATTATTAAAGGCGGTGGGATGAAACTGAACGAGACTTAAATTTTTTATATCAGCTCCCAGTTCATAGGCAAGAGCAATACCGTCTCCTGTTGCGATGGCAGAGTTTGTGGTATATTCGTAAACCCTTCCTATACCCCCTGTCGCCAGGATCATAAAGTGACAGTTAAAGCTTTTTCTCTGATCATCTCTCCAGGTATCTGCCGAAAATCCTGTGGAAGTCTTTTTTATACCGCAAAGGTATGTATTTTCCATAATATCTACATTCGGCAGAGTTCTGACTTTGTCAATAAGTTTTGAAACTATCTCGTGTCCTGTAGCGTCCTTGTGATGAAATATTCTGTGGCGGCAGTGTCCGCCTTCGAGGGTTCTATGAAGCTTGCCATCGGGAGTTCTGTCAAAATCGATGCCCATATCAATAAGGTTACTGATATTTTCAGCCGCCTCAGAAACAAGTATATGAACCGTTTCGGTATTGTTTTTAAATCCTCCGGCGATCATGGTATCGTTCTGGTGGAGCTGGATATTATCTTCAGGAGAATTATAAACTCCTGCGATACCTCCCTGAGCAAGAGCAGAATTACAAAGCATAAGTTCTCTCTTTGAAAGCAGCAGTATTTTAAGCTCCGGCGGAAGATTTATGGCTGCATAAAGTCCGGCAGTTCCGCTTCCTGCAATTATTACGTCATAATTCCTGGACATATTTAATCCCAAACTTTCTCTAAGTTATTTTGATAATTTTAAATTATTCGTTATATCATCCTTTAAATGATATACTTATTTTATTATAGCATTTTTATATATGCTGACCATTTTTTTGCTCTCCTTTGCTAC
>CAMWXM010000010.1 GCA_947178195.1 uncultured Ruminococcus sp. | reverse complement strand
TACATATAAAAAGAATGCGTGAAAAAATTGACGTGCTATATTAAAACTGGGCGATGAAAACCGTATGGGGAGTAGGATATAAATTTGAAAGTGAGTAAATATGAACGAAGAAAATAATAATTTCAACGATCTTTGTGACTCGAGTCAGACGGATGAAAATAAAAATACAGAAGCTTCGGGATCTTCAGAAAATATTTCTGAGCGTTTTTCAAATATTGAAAATGATATTTTCAGAAATATCGGCGAAAATACCGATATATTACCCGATGAAGCAGTACAGGAAAAACAGGGCAGCGCCGGAAGAATAATGCTTGTGATTTTTACTGCGCTGATTTTGGCGGTCACTGCCGCTTCTGCGATTTACTGCATTGTTTCTGACATAAAAAACGTGAGCAAGATAGATAATAATTTTAACGAAGGTAAACCGGGGGTACGGCTTGACATAGATCATCGTCCTGTCGGACATGATGTGTTTGCCGATGAAAACGGAAAATATACTGTTGAGGGATTGGCTCAGACTGTGCGGCCACAGGTGGTGGAGATATATTCCTTTAAAAAAAAGGATTCCAATGAGGTAACAGGCAGCGGTTCGGGAATAATAATAAGCACAGACGGCTATATTGTTACAAATACTCATGTTATAGACAATATGGAAAAATATATTGTAAACACATATGACGGAAAATCCTATGACGCTAAAATTGTGGGAAGAGATGCCAAAACTGATATATCAGTAATAAAAATCGACACGAAAAATCTTTCAGCAGCTCAGTTAGGGGATTCAGACGACCTTGTACAGGGTGAAGAAGTGGTCGCTATTGGAAATCCGGCAGGTCTTACCGGCTCGATAACCGATGGTATAGTATCCGGTCTTAACCGTAAGATAAGAGCCGATTCGACGGGTTTTGAAATGGACTGCATACAGACAAATGCGGCTATAAGTCCGGGAAATTCCGGCGGCGCTCTTGTTAATATGTACGGTCAGGTAGTGGGCATCACATCTTCAAAATATGCGGACTTTACAACAGAAGGACTTGGATTTGCAATAACTATAAATGAAGCAAGACCTATCATTGAAGAGCTTATTTCACAGGGATATGTCAGCGGACGTGTAAGAGTAGGCATCAGCTTTTATTCGGCATATGCAAATTATGCCGCAACTGAATTTAAAAAGGAATACGGATTTGATATACCTGAGGAGCTTGAAAATGCATTGTGGATAAGCGATATCAGCGATGATTGCGATATTTCAAATACCGAGCTTAAAACCAAGGATTTTATAATTTCTGTGGACGATAAAACTATAAAGGATTATGCCGGATTATCAGATATTTTAAAGGGCAAAAAGGGCGGAGATACCGTAAAGGCTAAATGCGCCAGAGTTTCAAAGGATAAAAAAATTGAATACTTTGAAATAGAATTTGAACTTATGGCTGATACTTCGGGTGACTATTAAAAAATGAAACAACCCCTTGATTTTTAATAAGAATCAAGGGGTTTTGTATATTTGTTATATTGTAATATCAAGACTATTTTTAGGTTTAAGAGTCAGCTTATCTCTGCCGCTTTTAACGATCCTGCTTTCAACAGATTCCCTTGTGATGTCTTTAAGCAAATTCTGGTCAAAAGCCTTTCCGGGTGTCCAATTAGGATCTTTTTCCTTTACAACTTCTACAAATGCTCTTGTATACATTCTTTCGTACTGTCCCAGCGTCCATGTACCTTTAAGTCTGTTTTCGATCTTTTCGCTAAGCTGGTATCTTCTGAATACATCGGAACGCTTTGTGGTATCGCCGTTTGCAACGCCGTATTCTTCTATAAACTCACGTTTTGTATTATCAAACATGTCCTGACGTGCTTTATCGGAAATTTCGATGATCTGATGCCGCTCAGATTCTGGTATTCCGTTAGCAAGCATGCCTGGAACAATAAGACCGCCGGCAGTGTAATTTCCATCAGAATCATATTGGCTCATTCTATTTTTTATTGCCTGAATATTTGTATATAATCCGCCGTTTTTGTTGGCACTTACCATACTGTCCGCTACAGCCTTATACTGCTTGCTTGATATATCGATTCCCGCAGATATTAATTGCTTTTTTACAGCATTGCTTGACAGGTCAGATACTCTGATAGAACTGAATAAATTACCTTTATTCATCATATTATTTTTTCCAAACATGCTTTTAAATAAAAAGCTGTAATCATTGATCTTGTACATGATTATTTCCTCCCTATAACAGATGGTCATGGTTATTTATAATATTTATCGGCTGATTTTGCCTGTAATAAAGTCATTTTTTACTTTTTAAGAAAATTTTTCTGATTATAAATTTAAATACCTTGATTCTTATACAAGAATCAAGGTATTTAAATTTATAGAAAAAGATGTAATAAGAAGGTTTTGTTATTTAGACACCGTAATATATATCGGCAAGAACATTTTTAATTAAATAGAATGAAGAAAAATTCTCAGGATGCTATGTATATTGCTTTCCCGAGATGTAGTCAAAAACAACAAAAAAGGATGCATTCAGCATCCTTTTTTTGTTTACAGAACAAATCCTTTTTCTCTAAGTCCATCGATAGCGTCTCCCAGCACTGCGGCATTAGTACTTGAAACGGAATGGAGCAGATATATTCCTCCGCCGTGAGCTGATGAAACTATTTTTTCAAGAGCCTGAGAGGGTTCAGGCTGAGCGTCGGTTTTCCAGTCTACATAAGCAAAGCTCCACATTAAAGTTTTATAACCTAATTTACTGCATTCTGATAACATATTTTCCGAATATTCGCCGCATGGAGGTCTTAAATACTGCATTTCATAATTATATTTTTCCAAAACATAGTTATGAAGACTCATTATTTCTTCTGATAATTCCTTTGCATTAAGCTCAGGCAGCGAAGCATGAGTCATGCCGTGATTTCCAAGTATATGACCTTCATCAATCATGCGTTTTACAAGTGTTTCTTCTTTCTTTGCATAATCCCCCGTAAGGAAGAAAATTGCTTTTACATTCTTTTCTTTCAGTACGTCCAATATTGGAGCAGTATAACCGTTCTCATACCCCTGGTCGAAGGTAAGAATTATTCTTTTTTTGTCGTTTGTCATTGCATATGCGTTGTATTTGCCATGTTGAGCATTGAAGTCTGCCGCACCTATGGGACAATTATTTTCGTCTACTGCTGTTCCCTGCCCATATCCCATCTTCTGACTGCTTTCAGCCTGAACGTTTACCGTTGGAATGACTGCAAGTGAAAGAGCTGCGGCTGTAATAATTTTTGTGGTTTTCATATACGTCACCTCGTGCCGTTTTTATTGTATCTCAATAAAATGCCGGCAATAATATTATCAGCATAAAGTGAAAATATATAAGAGGTAATTTTTATTTATTTTTCTGGTAAAGAGTCACAGGTTCTTATGTAGTGAAAAAGGTACTGCTGAGCGATTCCCTCGATATTTTTTGCGCATTGCGGAAGTCCGTCGGGATAATATTTTTCCATTACCCGCTTTATCCATACGTCTATGGGAAAGGCTTCTGTGCGGTGTGCTCCGAAAAGCAGTACGCATTCCGCAACCTTAGGACCTACCCCTTTTATTGTCATAAGCTTTTTACGGGCGTCATCAATATCCATATTTTTTATGCTATCGGCATTTATTTCTCCCGAAGCGGTTTTCCTGGCGGCGTCTATAATATATTTCGCCCTGAATCCGGCACGGAGAAAGCTCAGACTTTCGGGCGTTTCCGATGCCAGATCAGACGCTTGAGGAAAATGGTCATAATGCTCACAAAGTCTTGAAATTATACCTTTTATTCTGGGTATATTATTATTCTGAGAAATGATAAAGGAAATAAGACATTCCCAGAAATCCTGATTCAGAAGCCTTATTCCTCCTGCATATTCACATGCCTTTGACAGAACATCGTCCTCGGAAAGCTTTATTTTGATTTTCCCATAATCTGTTTCAAGGTCAAAATATTTTATCCATATTTTTTCAAAATCTTCTGCAGATGTATTGTAAAAAATAAATTTATCTCCGTCCTGTGAAATTGTAAGAGAACGCTCAAGAAACATACCTTTGTATGCCGATTGGTGTTCGCTTTCGATTTTTTCCCATCTGAAAGCCTGACCGCAGTCGAGAGTATCGTCCAGATCAAAATCGGGCAAAATTATTTCAATATTATTATTATTTACCTTATAGGTCATAAATATCACTTATTCTTTATTAAAGTCTGAAAGTTCAAGTCCTTCGTTTTTTTCAAGCGCCCAGTTTATATTCCATTCGCTTGAAAAAAGCAGCAGAAAATTATCCTTAAAATCCTGAACCAGCTTTGTGTCCGAGCTTATAAGCAACTCTTTAGGCTCGACAGGCGTCTTGTCTATCCATCTTATATATGAGTACGGCAGCGGCTCACGGATAATTTCCACATTATATTCATTTTTCATACGGTGTTCAAACACTTCAAATTGAAGCACTCCCACAACTCCCACAATAACCTCTTCCATACCGGTATAAGGCTCTTTGAATATCTGTATAGCGCCTTCCTGAGCAATTTGCTCAGTACCCTTTACAAACTGCTTTCTTTTTAATGTGTCCTTATGCCTTATTCTTGCAAAATGCTCCGGCGCAAAGGTAGGTATACCCTCAAAGGTGATTTTTTTATTGGGAGAGCAGACAGTATCTCCTATGGAAAAAATTCCCGGATCAAAAACTCCAATAATATCTCCTGCATATGCGCTGTCGATAATTTCTCTTTCCTGAGCCATCATCTGCTGCGGCTGAGAAAGACGCATTTTTTTGTTGCCCTGAACGTGTAGAACCTCCATATCTCTTTCAAATTTGCCGGAACATATCCTCATAAACGTAACACGGTCACGATGAGCCTTATTCATATTTGCCTGAATTTTAAAGACAAATGCCGAAAAATTCTCATCAGTCGGTTCGCATTCACCTTCCACACATACTCTTGAAAGCGGTGGAGTAGTCATTTCAAGGAAGCTTTTCAAAAAGGGTTCAACCCCGAAATTTGTAAGGGCAGAGCCGAAGAAAACAGGGGAAAGCTTGCCCTTTCTAACCAGCTCCATATCAAATTCTTCGCTTGCGCCGTCTAAAAGTTCAATATCCTCCAAAAGAGTTTCACGGTGTTCCGCTCCGATAAGACTGTCAAGGGAACTGTCGTTCAGATCCGCTTCCACAGCGTCCGCCTGACGGCTGTTTCCGTTAGCGGAAAAGCTGATTATTTTTTTCGATTCACGGTCGTAAACCCCTTTAAATTCCTTTCCCGAACCGATAGGCCAGTTTACCGGATAGGTTTTAATGCCAAGCTCCTCTTCGATCTGCTCCAGCAAATCAAAGGGATTACGAGATTCTCTGTCCATTTTATTAATAAACGTAAAAATCGGAATATTTCTCATAACGCATACTTTAAAGAGCTTTCTGGTCTGGTTTTCAACACCCTTTGAAGCGTCGATAACCATTACCGCAGAATCGGCTGCCATAAGAGTACGGTAGGTATCCTCCGAAAAATCCTGATGTCCGGGAGTATCCAGAATATTTATGCAGTAATCGTCATATTTAAACTGCAAAACCGAAGAGGTAACAGAAATACCTCTTTGTTTTTCAATTTCCATCCAGTCGGAAACCGCATGTCTGTCGGATTTTTTACCCTTTACCGCTCCAGCCTGATTTATAGCTCCGCCGTATAAAAGCAGCTTTTCGGTAAGGGTCGTTTTACCTGCGTCCGGGTGAGAAATAATTGCAAATGTTCTTCTTCTGTTAATTTCATTTATAAATTCTCTCAAGCTTTTAACCTCCTGAATTTCTGGCAGTACCGCACAAATGCACAAGCTGTGCTTTGAGCAGATCGCCTTTAGTCAACATATATTCTCGGAACTCTTTTAGAGATTCCGCATACCACCTCGTAACCGATAGTGCCGTAAAGCGATGCCAACTCATCGGCAGTTATTTCCTCATCGCCGTCTCTGCCGATTAGGGTGACTATATCGCCTTCCTTTACCTCCGGAACGCCGGTAACGTCAAGTATAAGCTGATCCATACATATTCTTCCGATCACAGGACAACGTTTTCCACGCACAATGACCTCCGCTTTGCCAGAAAGCAGCCTTGAATAACCATCGGCGTATCCAACGGTAACAGTTGCGGCAACAACGTTGTTGTCGGGAGCTTTGTATGTTCTGCCGTAGCTTATGCTTTCGCCTGTACGCATCTGCTTTACCAGCGATACTACCGCTTTAAGGGACATGACCGGCTTAAATTTTACCGGAAGGGCAACCGGATAGTTTGGATAAAGTCCATACATAATAATACCTGCTCTTGCAAGGGTGCTTCTCTTATTATTATGATAGCATATACCTGCGCTGTTTAAAAAGTGAAGATGCGGCAGCTCAATGCCTTTCTTACAAAGCAGGTCGTATACTTCAATTATGTAATCCGCCTGATTTTTAGTGTATTCAACACTTTCATCATCGTCCGGGGAATCGGCAACCGCAAAATGGGTATACAGACCCTCTGCGCTTATTTTATCCAGCCTGATGATTTTTTCAGCTTCCTTTGCACAGCGTTCGGGGTCGGAATATTTAAGCCCGATCCTGCCCATACCCGTATCTATTTTTATATGGCATCTGATTTTATTTACCGCCGATGCGTTAAGGGTCTCGGCATACTCAAGAGATAAGACACCCTGAATAATATTATTTCCTTCCAATTCATGAGCATATTCTGGCGGAGTATACCCTAAAATCAGAATCTCTCCGTCAGGGCAATGCTTTCTTATGCTGACCGCTTCATCAAGATTTGATACGGCAAAATACCTGACGCCGCATTGACAAAGCTTTTTTAAAATATCTCCTTCGCCGTGACCATAAGCGTCCGCCTTTATGACTGCCATTATCTCTGTGTTTTCATAAAGCAAAGAGTTGATTTTTTTTATATTTTCTTCCAGCGCTCCCAGACTTATTTCAGCCCAAGCACGTTTTAAATAGGGTTTCATAATAAAAACTCCTTTTCAAATTATATAACCACATATTATTATACTACTTTTTTTCAAAAAAATAAACCCTTTTTATTTTTTATTTCCCTGTTTTTTCCATAAGCTAAAGCGCCGGCATAAAAAAGTAACTGATACTTTTTGTACCGACGCTTTTGATTTTTAATGTAAAAGCTGCTTTACGGGACTTCAAAAACAATTTCCAATCAAGTAAATCCGACATAAAATTTTTTTGCTTACTTCACAGCTAAAATTTAAGGCAAAAGCTGCTTTACGTGACTTCAAAAACTGTTTCCAGTCAAGTAAACCCGACATAAAAGTTTTTTTGCTTACTTCACAGCTAAAATTTAAGGCTAAAGCTGCTTTACGGGACTTTAAAAATCGTTTCCAGTCAAGTAAACTCGACATAAAAGTTTTTTTGCTTACTTTTTTTTCAAAAAAAGTAAGTTAAGCTCTTTTCAGGGCAGCTTTATACTGAAGTCTGAGTTTATCGGTAATGAGAGCTATAAACTCAGAATTAGTAGGCTTGCCCTTGCATGTATTTACCGTATAGCCAAAAAATGAATTAAGAGTATCGAGATTTCCTCTGTCCCAGGCAATTTCGATAGCGTGACGAATAGCACGTTCGACCCTCGAAGAGGTAGTTTCAAATTTTTTTGCTACAGCAGGATAAAGCATTTTTGTAACGCTTTCAAGAAGCTCGCTGTCGTCAAGAGACGCCAGAATAGCCTCCCGTAAGTAGTGATAGCCTTTGATATGTGCCGGCACACCCAACTGATGAATTACCTCGGTAACTATAACTTCCATATCCTCCGAGGAATTTCCGCCTGCATCAGAAGCAGTTCCGTCTATAAGGGCATTTATTCTGTCGCCAAGCGAGTTCAGGTCAAAAGGTTTAAGCATAAAATATGCCGCACCGTTCTGCATGACCTGGCGTTCTATAAACGGATTATCGTATGAGGATGTAACAATAAACTCAGGCTTCTTGCCGCCTAACGCCTGAACCTTCTTAATGAGTTCTATTGCGTCCATATGCGGAAGAATAGCGTCTACTATTACAACGTCGGGACTGTCATTTTTTATTGTCTCAAACAGTACTCCTCCGTCTTTTGGTCTTGTTACGGCATACATACCCATATTCCGCAAAGTGCTTGCGCAGGTTATACCGTATTCAACGCTGTCATCTCCTATTAACACCTTGATTTTGTTAACCATTGTTCTACCTCCTGATTTTTTCTACTTCCATATATTACCATATTAAACCACATTTATCAATAGCAAATGTTAAGTCATTTTAGGATTTCTTAGGGTTATTTGTAAATTTCTTCTAAACTTTTTATGAACAAAACTCAAAAGATGACAAAACAGAAAGAGAAACCATGTCAGACGCTTTGAATTTACATAAGAATCCATTACCGGAAATGTTAAAATTTATCAATAAATAAACTGCAAAGAAAAAAATGCAAATAAACCGTCAGAAAATTGCCTTAATAAAAGAGTGCGAAACAGACAATATTATAAACAGACGCAAGAATAAATCAAGAAGGTTTTTATCGCAGATTTTGTGCGTTATTGCCTTAAAGGAAAGGACAAAAAAATGAAAAAAACATTAAAAATTTTTATTGCATCAGCAGTATTTTTTATTTTTAATATCTGCACAATTTCAGGATATTATGCAATAAATCTACCTGACAGTTATTATGTTGAAAGCGGCGCAAGGTTAGAGCTTACAACAGCATTTTCAATAAACGCAGTGCCCGACAGCGCAGTACAGTCATTTTCAGCGCAGACTATCCCTGTTTCAAGAACAGCCAGTCTGAGACTTTTCGGCATAATCCCCGTAAAAGATGTCGAAATCAAAACAGTGGAAACGCCCATGCTCATTCCAGGAGGAGAACCCTTCGGCATCAAGCTTCTCATGGAAGGAGTAATGGTCGTCGGAACAGGAACGGTAAAAACCGACAGCGGAATGAAGTGTCCTGCCGAAGAATGCGGGCTTCAAAAAGGCGATGTTATTCTCACAGCCAACGGTCGTCAGGTAATGTCAAACTCGGAAATACAGGAAATAATATCCAAATCAAATGGAAAAGCCATAAATATTGTATATATTCAGAATAACCAGCAGAAGGAAACGATCCTGACCCCGGTCATGTCTGCATCAGACAGCAAATATAAAGCGGGCATATGGGTACGTGACAGCATGGCAGGTATCGGAACGCTTACCTACTGCGATCCTGCCACTAATCGTTTTGGCGGTCTTGGACATCCTGTATGTGACAGCGATACCGGCGAAATAATTCCGGTTTCCAGCGGAGAAACAGCCAATGTAACGATAAACAAAATAGTCAAAGGTGCAAAAGGCAGCCCCGGAGAGCTGCACGGCAATTTTTCATCAAAGCTTTCCTCCGGAATAATATACAGCAATAATAAATACGGCGTATTCGGCGAATTGTTTGCCCCTGTAAAAAGTGAAGAAGCCATACCAATGGGCTTAAAACAGGAGATACAGGAAGGTCCCGCACAGATAAGGACAACCATTGACGAAACCGGACCCCATAATTACGACATAGAAATCGAAAGTATAGATTATAAAAACACCGGTACTAAAAATATGATAATAAAGGTCACTGACAGCGACCTGCTTTCAAAAACCGGTGGTATCGTCCAGGGAATGAGCGGAAGCCCCATAATCCAGAATGGTAAATTAATTGGCGCTGTAACTCATGTTTTAGTAAACGACCCTCAGAAAGGATACGGAATATTTTGTGAAAACATGTATGATTCCGGTATGTCGAGGTAATAATTATTAAGGCAGCATCGCACAAAGATTCTCTGAGGCTTTGTGCGGCATTGCCCTAAGCTTAATGGCGTTACAAAATCGTAACGCCATTGAAAGTTTATTATGCATTTATTTTTCCGTGCTGAATCCGCTTTCAACCAATTCAACAAGAGCTTCAACGGCTGACTGTTCATCAGTTCCATCAGCAATAACACGGATATCAGTACCGCCAACGATTCCAAGAGAAAGAATACCGAGAAGGCTCTTGGCATTAACTCTGCGTTCTTCCTTTTCAATCCAGATAGAGGATTTGAATTCGTTAGCCTTCTGAATAAAGAAGGTTGCCGGTCTTGCATGTAATCCAACCTGATTTTTTACCATAACATCTTTAACAAACATAATTATCTCTCCTATCTTTAATAGTGGATTTTAAAAATCCTTTTGCATAGCATAATCTGTTTTACTAATATAAATTATACAAGCTATTTTCGATATAGTCAACGAGAAAAATATACTAAAATGGCTATTCCGGCAAAATTTCTACGCTTTGATTAATGTTAAGAATTTTATCGGACGAATATTTGTTTATAATAACTAATTTTTTTTTATGTCAATTAAAGTTATTCACTGTAAACAATTTTCAACATTAATTTGTGTGAACTTTGAATAATCAAAGCCCCTTAATTTTTGTCATTTTTCACATATTTTTCGTACATATCAGGACGCTTCTCCTTGGTTATCTGAAGGCTTTGTTCAAGTCTCCAATCAGAAATATTCTTATGATGACCCGAAAGCAGCACTGGCGGAACTGCCTCTCCCTTCCAGACTTCCGGTCGGGTATACTGAGGATATTCCAAAAGTCCGTTAAAATGGCTTTCGTCCTCAAAGCATTCCGCACTTGATAGTACGCCGCTGCACATTCTTGCCACAGCGTCTGTCAGAACGGCTGCCGGCAATTCTCCTCCTGTCAGTACATAATCGCCAATAGAAATTTCCTCATCAACTATCTTGTCAAGAATACGCTGGTCAACTCCTTCATAATGACCGCATAAAATAAGTAAATTGCCCATTTCTGAAAGCTCAACAGCTTTTTTCTGCGTAAAAACTGTGCCCTTAGGGGTCATGTATATAGTATGCGGCTTTTTGTCCAATTGTTCACAAATTGCCTTAAAGCAGTTATAAATTGGGTCAGCCTGCATTACCATACCCATTCCGCCGCCATAGGGTATATCATCAACACGTCTGTGCTTGTCGTTTGTGTAGTCTCTTATCTGGTGGCAGTGTATTTCAATAACCCCTTTTTTTCTTGCTCTTCCCACAATACTTTCCGAGAGTATCGCCTCGCACATTTCAGGAAACAGCGTTGCAATATCAATCCTCATCAAGCAGTCCCTCCAGCGGTCTTACAGCTATAACGCCCTTTTCAATATCAGTTTCAATAATAACGTCCGGAATCCCAGGGATATAATATGCCTTGCCGTTATTTTTTACTTCATATACATCGTTTGCGCCGGTCTGGAAAATATCAGTGACCTTTCCGATTTCCTCTCCCGTATCAATATTTTTAACCGTAAGACCTATAAGGTCGGCAATAAAAAAGCAGCCTTCCTCAAGCTCAACTTCGTTTCTGTCTATATAAACAATATTGTTTCTCAAAAGGTTTGCGGCTTCCGGCGTATCTATTCCGACAAGCTTTACAAGAACGGTATTTTTATGCACTCTTGCATTTTCAATTTTAAATACCTTTTTATCTTTACCGCAATAGATCGTATCAAATTCACAAATAAAATCATTGTCGTCGCTCCACGGAACGATTTTAACCTCGCCTTTAAGACCGTGAATATTAACGATTTTACCTGCTTCAAGAAATTTTTCCAATAATATTTCCTCCATTTAAAAAGACTTGAACCAGTTCTCCAGGGGAACGATTCAAGCCTCACAAGATCAATCAATTTCAACTGCAACCTTCATATTGTTTTTTGCTGCGCCTGCACGCATAATAGTGCGTATAGCTTTAGCAATTCTTCCCTGTTTTCCTATAACTCTGCCCATATCGTCAGGAGCTACATTCAGGTGAAAAACTACGACTCCCTCTTCATTGGGAGCGTCCTCAGTAATGTTAATAGAGGACTTATCTTCAACAAGATCCTCTACGATTGCATGTAATAATTCTTTCATCAGGTTTCCTCCAAAAAAGGATTGTCAAAGGCAAGAGGAAGCCTCCTGCCGCAAACATCCTCAAAATAGATAAGCGCCGCACAAATGCGCTGTCGCCTTAAAGAACGCCGTTTTTCTTTAAAATAGATTTAACGGTATCAGTTGGCTGAGCACCATTAGCAATCCATTTTTTAGCCTTTTCACCGTCAACAGATACTACTGAAGGTTCTTTTGTAGGATCGTAGTAACCGATTTCTTCGATAAATCTGCCATCTCTGGGATATCTTGAATCAGCAACAACTATACGATAAAAAGGAGCTTTTTTAGCGCCCATTCTTCTGAGTCTGATTTTAACTGCCATTTTTTTCACCTCCGGCAAAATATAATGTATGTTAATGCATACTTGCACTAATCAGCTTATTTCATAGGCGGAAATTTGTCGAAATTCATTCCGGCAAGCCTTTTCGCCATTTTTTTATTTTTTGCGCCTTTTCCACCAAGCTGCTTCATCATTTTCTGCATCTGTTCAAATTGCTTCAGAAGCTTGTTAAGATCCTCCACCTTAGTACCGCTTCCGGCAGCGATTCTCCGCTTTCTCTGAGCGTTAATGATGGAAGGCTTTGCTCTTTCGGCTTTTGTCATAGAAGTTATCATAGCTTCTATTCTAACAAACTGTTTATCGTCAACGTCGACGTCTTTGAGTTTATCGCCGACTCCCGGAATCATGGATATAATAGATTTCAGAGAACCCATTTTCTGTATCTGGCGAAGCTGTGCCAGCAGATCGGTCATATCGAATTTATTTTCCTGAAGCTTTTTAGCCATCTGTTCTGCTTCCTTCTGGCTGAAAGCATCCTCTGCCTTTTCTATAAGGGTCATTACATCGCCCATGCCAAGGATTCTCGAAGCCATTCTCTCCGGGTGGAATTTTTCAAATTCATCAAGCTTTTCGCCCATACCCACAAACTTTATCGGCTTGCCTGTAACAGCAAGCACCGAAAGCGCCGCTCCGCCTCTTGTATCAGAATCCAGCTTAGACATAAGAACGCTGTTAATGCCCAGTGCATCATCAAAAGCTTTTGCCACATTTACTGCGTCCTGACCAGTCATAGCGTCTACCACAAGCATTATTTCATCAGGATCTACTTCCGACTTGATATTTTTAAGCTCGTTCATAAGCTCAGTATCTATATGGAGTCTTCCGGCAGTATCGAGAATAACGATATCGTTGCCATAGTCTTTGGCATGTGCCATAGCCTGCTTTGCTATGACCACCGGGCTTATCTGTCCCATTTCAAATACCTGTACGCCAGCCTTTTCACCTACGACCTTCAGCTGATTAATAGCTGCCGGTCTGTAAATATCGCATGCCACAAGCAAGGGTCTGTGGCCCTCTTTTTTAAAGTATTTGGCAAGCTTTGCGGAATGGGTAGTTTTACCGGAACCCTGCAAACCGCACATCATAATTACGGTAGGTCCTTTTGACGCCATGTTGATACGGGCATTTGAATCGCCCATAAGCTCGCACAACTCGTCCTTTACTATTTTTATTACCTGCTGTGCCGGCGTAAGACTTTCCAGAACCTCCTTGCCAACTGCTTTTTCTGAAGCCTTAGCCACAAAATCCTTAACGACCTTATAGCTTACGTCAGCCTCCAGAAGAGCAAGTTTGACTTCCCTCATAGCTTCTTTGATGTCAGATTCACTAAGCTTTCCTCTTGATCTGAGTTTTTTAAAAACATTGTTAAGCTTTTCCGATAAACCCTCAAAAGCCATTGTATGCTCTCCTTTCAGCGTTATTACCGCAGTATTTTTATGAGATCAATTCCCTGCCGCTTTTGGCAAGCTCGTATATTTTTTTTATATTTTCAAAGGGGAATTCGCCGATGCTGTTTTCATCTGAAATTTCTGTTATAGTATCGAATATTTCCCGACATCTTGAAATTTTTTCAGCCATCGCCAGCTTTTGTTCATATAAAGACAATGTCTGCTCCCCACGCTTGATACCGTCTCTGACAGCCTGTCGTGTAATTCCCAGATATTCGGCTGCTTCTCCCAGCGACATATCCTCCCAGTAATAAAACTCCATTAATTCTCTCTGCCTGTCGGTCAGCATACAGCCGTACATTTCAAGCAGAAAAGCAAAATCAAGATTTTTCATTCCCGGCATTTCAATTACCTCTCAGTCTGTAAAGGCGAATCACTTTACACATTATATCATTATTTTACGCTCTTGTCAAGGCTTTTTTAGGAAATTTCCACGGCAACAGCATTTACTTTTGAGGAGTAACAGAAGATGGATAAAAAGGATGTCGAGAAAAAGAGTAGGTTCAAGAGCAGCACGTAACATCAGCCGCTTTTTACTGATACGTTTATATTGAGCTTGCGAAACAAGGTTAAGTGCGATTTTACGCAGGATATTGAGAACTAATGGTGAGTTATCTTTTCTTGCTCTCGAAGCATCTTCACGAAAAATCACATCAAGACACCAGTGAAGCTGATTTTCAATCGACCAATGTTTTCTGACTGAATCGGAAAACTCGTCAAGATCAGTGAGCGAGGTTATGAAATATCTTGTAAATTCATGTGTTTCGCCGTTTTCTGTTATCGTTGACCTTGCACAGCCAAGTGCATTTAAGCCTTTCCAATCGCTTTTCTGCTCCAGCCATGACAGATCTGTCAGAAGCTGATACTCCCTTTTTTCTATCCTTCCATGTCCCTTGTCAAGCGTTGTTTTTGAAGGAATATCAGCGGAAAAATCATTAAAATAATCCTCTGTATCCTTGTACAATGCAGGTTGATTTTGCTTCAAGCCTATTGTATAATCAGCCTTTTTCTCAATTATCTTTTCGACGATTTTCTTTTGACAACTCATAGCGTCAGCTGTTACTATATCTCCCTTAACATCGATCAAATCAAGCAGTTCAGGAACCGCAGTTATCTCGTTCGTCTTTTCCTCAACCGCCAATTCACCTAAAGTAAGCTGATTTTCAGCAACAAATGCACTGACAACATGATAGGCTTTATGCTTATCATTTCCGCTTCCGCATATTGTTTTTCCGTCTATTGCTACTGTTCCACACTTTGTTCTTTCTTCCGATACCCAATTTATTAGGCATGACGAAAGTTCAGACGGATTCAGTTTTTCAAAAACTCGTCTGAATAGTTTTAGAACTCATATTGAGCAGCAGTGTAAAGGCACAAACATAAAACGTGAATATATTTTAAACTTCTCCTTTTTTCTTCCAGATTTGAAAAAACAAGAACGCATAGTATCCAAAATAGAAGAACTTTTCTCGCAGCTTGACAGCGATATTGAAACGCTGAAAAAGATGAAGGAGCAACTTACGGTGTATCGGCAGGCAGTATTAAAAGAAGTGTTTGATAAGATAGCTTCACATAGTGATACTCATTCAATACGAGATGTTTGTAAGGAAATAAAAGTAGGTATTGTGATTAAGCCATCACAGTATTATACTGATGCGAATAGTGGAATAAAAGCCTTTCGTTCAACAAATGTTCGTGAATTTAGAATCAATAATTCTGATTGGGTTTATTTGACAAGTGATGGACATAAACAAAATAAAAAAAGTGAAGTACATACCGGGGATGTTTTGATTGTTAGATCTGGCTATCCCGGAACAGCTTGTGTTGTTGATGAAAAATATGATGGGTGTAATGCCATTGATATTTTAATAGCTGTCCCAGATACTGATATTATATACCTGAATATTTATGTGCTTTTACAAATTCACCATACGGTCGCCGACTTGTATCAGAAAAGAAAAGAGGAGTTGCACAGGCACTATTGACAAGGAAAAATGGGTGTCTATGTCCTCAGATGTCAAGGGCGAAATTTACGAGGGACTGCTCCAGAAAAATGCGGAGGACGTTAAAAGCGGAGCAGGACAGTATTTCACACCTCCTGTGGTAGCGGTTTTTTTTTCCTCGCTTGCCAGTCGTTTATTACTGATCCGAAGAATTACACTCTTGACCGTGATGCAAATGCGTTTCTGAAAAATCAGATATTCTACGGAAATGTTCCTGTCACATTGGGCGATGCACTGCTGACTGATCCCGGCTATCGGGTTGATTATGTTCTGACAAATCCGCCCTTTGGAAAGAAATCTTCCATCACATTGACAAGCGAGGAAGGCGAACAAGAAAGTGATGAACTTGTCTATAACCGACAGGACTTCTGAACAACAAGTTCTAACAAGCAATTGAATTTTGTACAGCATATCAATACCATTTTGAAAGCCAGCGGAAAAGCTGCGGTCATTGTTCCGGATAATGTCTTATTTGAGGGCGGTGCAGGAGAAATTGTCCGCAAAAAACTTTTGCAGACGACAGATTTGCATACCATCCTCAGACTGCCAACTGAAATCTTCTACAAGCCGGGGGTTAAGGCAAATGTGCTTTTCTTTGATAAACGTCCGGCAAATGCTGAGATGCAAACAAAAGAAGTGTGGATATATGATTTCCGTACCAATATTCACTTCACATTGAAGCAGAAACCAATGACAGACAGCGATTTGGATGATTTTGTTTCCTGCTATCATGCTGAAAATCGCCATGAACGAACCGAAACATATTCCGATTCAAATCAGGAAGGACGTTGGCGTAGATTTACTGTTGAGGAGATTCTAAAACAAGATAAAACAAGTTTGGATATTTTCTGGATTAAGGATAAGTCGCTTGCTGATCTTGACAGTCTACCTTCTCCAGATGAGTTGGCAGAGGATATTATTGAAAATTTGCAAAGTGCTTTGGCTTGCTTTCAAGAATTAAAAAAACAGCTGCAATGAATATTCATTACATATTATTGGTAAACTAATATAACTATAAAGCGTTTGCTAATGAAAATGCGGAAACAGCAAATCCTGCTGTGGATAGAAAGCAGTTGTTATTTGACAAGCAGAATAAGAAATATGTGAAATCCAAGAAAAAGCGGTGAAAAGGCGAAAATTTACTTTGAAATTACGTATCTACGGCGATTGCGGAACGTGCTAAAATCTTAGGATATACAAATCCTCAGAAAGCAGTTAGAGATCATTGTAAACCAGACGGGGTAGCAAAACGTTCAGGGATCTCCTACACGACAAATCAACACGACGTTACTTTACAGCAGATAACAGAAATCAAAGTTCTTCCAAAGCTGAAACGTTCCGGCTCATACGGTAACAATATAAATCTTGAGAAGATTATTTCAAAGACTGCAACGACTGTTGTATCAGAAGTCATGAAGCAGATAATGCTAGTTTTCGATTCAGAAGTTATTAGAGAACGTACCGAAACAGAATCAGTCGGAAGAAAATACTCGCCCGGGATTATAGATAAACTTGATCCTACTATCATAAAGAATGAGGAGTATAAAATAATATAAATGAAAAAAATCCTGTTCCAATTTAGGAGAAACAAGATAAAACACCAACTATTATTAAGCTCGCAAATGAAAATAAACATTTTGGCGTCCCAAAACATGTATTGATTGACAAGATAATTTGTACAAATATTGGCTGAGTAATATTGGGGATATTCGTCCAATAGCAACGTTTTCTTTGCTGTGCCGACACTAATGAGGAGTTTATCATTATCGGTTCAACGCCTAACTTTTTCGTTATTTCTTCCTTTATATTTTTATGTATGCTATAGTTGTTTTCGTAAAGAAAATACTTGCATTTGCTTTCCTGCAATGCCCTTACATATTCCATAAAAAGTCTGAAGCCTTCACCATCCCAGGTTGTTTCTCTATGGCTTTTGGCGATACTCCACTGGAAGTAACGCATTCACACTGTATCAAGACTTCTTTACCGTCCTGAATCTTGGCAATATTCCCACGATTAAGACATTTTTTGCAATTGTAACCGATAAGCGATCCGGGGATACTATTGTAAAAGTCTACTTTATTTTTCAGATGCTCCTCAATCCACCACTCAGACAGTGTTTGAGGCATGATATGCTCAATAGTCACTTCATTTAAAGGAACTAATATATTGCTTGTTTCATTTTCTTCAATTTTAAACAACAATGCACGTGCATAATTTATATTTACTGATAATGTAAGCGCATCTTTAAATTCCTCATCATCAGGGTATCGTCCGATCCCTTGCAAAGCGTGAAATATTTTCGTTTTTAACAGTTTGTTCGATTTTTATCCAATAATTTTGGTAGAGCTTTTCTTGCTCATCAGCATTATCTGATAAAAGTAAGTAATTTCTTATAAAATCAGCTGGCAACAACTGTTTCCCTGTTGAATTAATTTTCTTAAATATGGTTTGAATAGCGCTAAGGTCGTCGTCAATTTGCAGATTTACATCAACTACTTCTAATTTTACGCACTCTAAATCTTTGCTGTCTGTGGACAGCGAGCATCTATTCCCTCTGCACTCCCTTTTTTACGGAAAAATAAAAACAAGCATAATAATGGTTTTCATGCCTTTGATATTGATTGCTTTTACTTTTACACATATTTTTTATTGATATTATTTGTAAACGTTTACTTTTAAATCACTTGTTTTTTCTGCTGTAGTATATAAAACAATTTGTGCTATAAAGTATGAATCTTCTTCAAAAAAGTCAGTAGAACCATCATATCTTGCAGCTATTTCTTTTAAAATTGATATGCCGTAGCCATGTTTTTTTTGCGCAGATTTTGTTGTATGAAGATACGGATTAGTGTTTAAAATGCTTTTTTGTATCTTATTTTTTACACGAATACGTAATTGTGTATTGGTACTTACAATTTCCAATATAATTTCTGGAGATTTTTTATTATTTTGTGATGCTTCAATTGCATTATCCAGCATGTTTCCAAGTAAAGAACAGTAATCTATATCTGAAATTTCAGGAAGATTGCTGTCAATTAAGCATGCTGTGTTTATACCTATTTCATTGGCATAGTTCAGTTTAGTATTGATAATTGCATCTACTATAGTATGATTTGTATGAACAAAAGCAATGTCAGTGTGGTAATGATCTATATATTGCTGTATGTATTTTCTTATTCCATTAATATCTTCTTGCTCTGCAAGCTTGTTTAATACTGCCATACTATTTTTTATATCATGTCTCTGTTTTTTAACAGATTCCTCTTGTTGCTGTACCGCTGTAGTGTATTGAGTCTGATATTGAAGTTTAGTATGAAGAAGTTCATTTTCCATTTTGGTATGATATTGTTGATTAAGCAGCGTAATGATTTTAATTGTGATTATATTAATAATAACAATACAAACATCTGCAAACAGCAAAAGTGTTCTTGTAGTTGTTGTCAGATTATTTTTTAACTGCGCAAGTTGAATCAAAACAATGACAGCAGTAGATAATAAAAAGATGCTTAGAAGCAAAATCCATTCTGTTTTTCTTAGACGAATATCTTTATTTCTGAATATACGTATCAAAATTTGAAATAGATAAAAATCTGTTATTTGTACCAGGATAACCGTTAAAAGTCTGATCCAACCTGATTCGGAATAAACCTGAGTCAAAGGTGCTTTGGCTGCATTTGTAACAATTCCTGTGATAATTGTTGAAACAAGGATTAAGCATGATACGGAAAATGCAGATGTGAACAGCTTTTTGAGTATAGCACCATGAAAAAATATAAGTGAATAAACAAAAACTATAACAAAATAAATTAGTAATAAATATCCTTCATAATCCATAAAACTGTTTAAAAGTGTTGAAGTAGTGGCAAATGTCAGACTTCCAATAATCCAATTTCTACATTCTATTTTGCTATGAATATTTCCTTCTAGAAATGCGAAAACAAAATACATAACATTTGCTGCTTCAAAAATATTTACAGCTAATTCAAAAATGTTCCAAAGGATATTCATCATGGCATATTCCTCATTTGCATTTGATACTGGTTCATGACCATATCCAAATAAGTTTTGCTAATATTCAGTGTTTTTCCGGAATGCATACGCAGAAATGAATTTGTTGTGCTGATACGTTCAATGGCATTTAAGTTTACAATATATTGTCTGTGAATTTTAACAAACCCATAGGAATTTAGCTCCTTTTCAGCATCGGTAATTCTTTGGCGCACACGTAATATTTCACCGTTTGTAAGATGATATTCTATATAATGCAGACTGCTTTTTAGGTATGCAATTTCTTGAAAAGAAACGCAGCGATTCTCTCCAACACCTAAATAAAGTGTTATAGATTTATGTTGACGATAATATTTAATTAGCTTTTTTGTAACTGTAACAAGTTCACTTTTATCTTTTTGAATCCGATTTTTTCTTACAAATTGGAATGGTCTGTAATCTAAGCTGTTGTATACCATAGAATCTTGTGAGGTTACAAAGATTAGCAGTGTATTCGGCGTTAGCATGCCAACTGTTTTGGCAACATCAAATCCGCTGCATCCGGTCATATAAATATCCAAAAACAGAATATCATACGATTGAGCCTTATGACTTTTCAACAATTCTTCACCAGAAGAAAAAGCTTGTATAGTACAATCAAATTTCTCTTGTGAAAAAGTTTTTTCAATACTGGATTTCATCATGGAAAGTATGATGCTCTCATCATCACAAATTGCTGCTCTGAGCATTTTATCGCCCCCCCTTTTTTTAATTATAACAAATTTTTACATTGGGTGCAAGGAACTAAATTTTTTTGTGCCAAAGTTTCAGAAGCTCGTGCCAAAGTAATTGACTTTTATGTTTCGTCGATATAAGATGTAAAATGTAAAAATTTAATATTATTTTCTTTAGTGAAAAAAAATGAAAGGAATATTCAACGATAGTAAATTATGTTTTGTTGTTTGCAATTGGATTAGTATTTAAAAGAGAGAACTAGTAATATGGATTCAATGCTTGAAATGATGAAAGATATGGATTTGAATTGTCCAGCGAGCTGCGATGATTTAAAAAAAATAGAAACCGAATTTAAAATAGTTCTTCCAAAACAGTATTTTGATTTTATGAGGTTGCATAATGGTGGTGAAGGCCCTATAGGAAAATATGGATATCTTGCGATATTTAGTTTAAAAGAATTGATTGATTCTAACGGTGACGATAAAATTAATGATTATCATCCTGGGCTATTTTATTTTGCTTCAGATCGTGGAGGAATGATTTACGCCTTTAATATGCACACGAAAGAAAAATCAATTGTTGAATTGCCATGTGATTCTATTGATTTTGAAGATGTTGAAGTTATAGCTGAAAGCTTTGGCAATTTTATAAATTATATTTATAATATAGATGACAGTAAATTTGAGTAAAAATAATTAAATGGTTCTCTATGACCTTCGTCATTTAAAGATATAAAGTGCCATTATTCCTCAATGGAAAATACGATATATAAAATCTTGAAGTATCAGATATGGAAGTACATTGGGAAATAATGAGAGTAGCACATAATTTAGGTGATTAAGGCAGATATTGCAATAATAAAGGAGTTAAATTGAAGCATGAAAGAATTAATTGAAAAGATTAGTGATACAGTTGAAAAAAAGAAAGTCAAGAGTCTGTGTAATAAAATATTAAAAAAATGCAGTTTTAAATCCGAGAATGATTTACAAAATATTTCAGCGTTAGCAACATGGTTATATATCTATGGCTATTATGATGAAATGATAGAGGTTTGTGATTTATTAAAGGATATGACATTTACAGGCAATTATAATCTTTGGTTTAATCCTGATATGGTTATGTGTTTGAAATCGAGAGTGTTTAGAGAAAGAGGGGCTATCAAGGAATCACAAGCACTAATAGAAAAAATAAATGAGCATCGTCATCCGGAGCTATATGCAAATCTTATTGATTCATATGAAAGAAAAATGGATATTAATATAGCGGAAGAGCTTAAAAATCGTCCAAGGTCTTTAGCGGATAGGTGGAGATTCTCTAAACTACAATTTGCTATAAGATTTAGAGAAGCTGGGAAATTCCCTATTTCAAATGAAAAGTTTGAAAATGATATTATAGAACTTGTTTCAATTTTACGCCAAGTAAAATAAAATCTCAATGAAATTATATATTAAGTAGAGGCATTAAGATGTTTGGATAGTGCATGGTTTAAAGCAAATAAGTTACTGCGAAGAGCTTATAGTAAGGAGAAAATTAAATGAGGGATTTTATAAAATCAAAGTCGTATTTTGACGAATTTATTATTCAGGATACTGGAAGAGTTGAAAGATTTGAAACTAAAATCAAGTCTGGAGAAGTCAAGGAGGACCGAATTCTCCCCGTAAAATATAAATTAATACAAATAAAAACAGGAATTATTATAGCCAAATATTCAAGAGGAGATTCCATTGAATTATTGAGGAATGAATTTGAGTCTTTAATAGACTTGTTTGTTGAAGCGTGGAATTCGGAATCATACGAAGATAATTTAAGATTTGCTTCATTAGCCTACCTTTTGAATATTAATACTAATTTAAAGGACCGAATTAGAGAAAAATTAAAAGGGACTCAATATTATGATTATCTTATAGATTTTGTGCTTGTCGGTTTAGAAAGTGATATTGACACAAATAAAATATCATTTTTGCGTCAGTATAAGAAATTGGTACAATTCATCGATGATGGAAATAAGGATACATTTTCAAAGTATTTACATGGTTGGTATCGCAGTCATTTTCACAGTTCATGGTATGATACACATAAAAATGAAGATTATAAACTTTACTTTGGATACTGGTGCTTTGAAGCAGGTGCTGTAGCTAAAAGAATGGGACTTAAAGATGATGATTTACAAAAAGAACAGTATTATCCATATGATATGGTTCATTTTGCAGAATAACTTGTATGACATTACTTGAAGCGGTTGACAGATGAGCCGGTTTCAGTATATAATTTTCAGGTGGAGGATTTCCATACTTACTTTGTTGGTGATTTTGCTGCCTGGGTGCATAATGCGGAAAGATGTTTTTCGTATAGCAAGGAAATAATGTACGAAGCAACTAAAAATATGTCAACAGAAGAAAGAATAGCGGTTTATAAGTGAGGAATATACAGATATGAACCAGACAATAAAAGAAATAGTAGAAAAGGTGTATGTACAACAAGATTTTGAATTCTTTGTTTCTTCATGTGCTAAAAAAAATGATTTTATTAATGAACTATTAGAAGTTTTAAAAAACAAATGTGAAGAAATTGATGTATATACATCAACTTCAGAGCCGGCAATTGAAATAAGGATAACTGTGAATACTTCAAATCCTAAGGGAATTAAAATAGTATACACTACAATCTTAATTATAAGCAAAATAGTTAACAGCTTTTATATACAACATGAGTTTGATTTAGAAAATCCTGATCCTGATAGAATGGATTATAATTTGGATTCTTTCAGAGATGAACCTTATAATAAGCAGCAATTTAAAATAGAAGAAACGATAATTGATTTTTTAAAGAATAAAGATTATTTCAGACTCCGTTATGCTGAAATTGAAGAGGTATGTCCACAAATCAGGAAATTTAGAGATGAACAAGAAAGTCAGATGACTGTTGGTAATGCGATTTTCATGGATTTCTGGGAACTATGTAATGAATAGCAATCTATACTATTAAATCATTAAACAAGTAAAGTACAAGTAATCTTAATGAATTAATAAC